>CAMLEQ010000022.1 GCA_946479015.1 uncultured Gemmatimonadota bacterium
TCGTTCGGCGGCGGCCAGGCGGCGCTCACCAGCACCACGAAGCGGAAGTTCGTGACGGTGGGCGTTCCCTCGAACGTGAAGGTGCGGCGCCCGAGCGTGGTGTCGGTGCTCGGCGCCGCGGCCACTGCGCCGATCCGCTCGTGCCAGTAGTAGTACGGTTGGCCGACGGCGGTGAAGTTGTCGGTCCCATCGGCGTTCGTGATCGCCAGAGCGCAGCCCGTGCACGGCGATGGACCGGTGACCGTGGGGATCGTGGTGAAGAACACCGTGACGCCCATCGTGTCCGCCGGCGCCGCGCCGCTCTGGTCGCTGCCGATCGGGTAAGGGAGGAGATTCCTGATCCCGACGTCGAATCTCCAACGCTTCTTGCCGGTGGCCGCGTCGGTGTCGATGACGGTGGGCGTGCTGTACAGCCGCACGTTGACGTTCTGCGACCCGTAGAACTGCGCGCTCACGCCCGGCGCGAGTGTCGCTGCTCCCACGGGCGGTGCGGTGCGCGCGAAGCTCACGTTCCCCGCGCTGTCCACTGTGCCCTCGAGCGCGGCGATGATGTTGCCGCTTGCTGCGGGCGGTATCGGCACCTGCTCCGTGCCGGTGACCACCGCGCCGTCCCCGCACGCGGTCGCTCCCGCGAGCATGGACGCGAGCGCGCATCCGAGCGCGCCGCGACGCAGCAGCCGCATCTCCTTCGTGACGTTCCGAGACATCGTCGTCCCTCGGTGCGCAGCTTCGTCGCCACGCGCTGTTCCGTGGTCGATCATGGTCGTGCGATGTGCTCGGCCATGATGACTGTTAGGTGAACATAATTAGCTTCTCCTTAATTGGACGAGTCTAATAAAGCCCGGTCACGCCGGGGTGCCCCCGGGGGTGCCGGTGTCGCCGTTCCGGCCCGGGGCGCTCGCCGCCCCCGTCCCCATCGCCGGGACGGGATCCGGACGGTCCCAGACCACCACGCCGCGGATCGTCGCCCCCTGGGCCCCGAGCGCGGTGGTGAGCTGCCGGAGCGCGGCGATGGAGGTCCGCCCGGCTCGCACGCACGGGAGCACGTCCCCCACCACGCTCGCCACCGGTGCGATGCCCGCGGGATCGGCCGCCGGCGCGCTCACGATCACGCACTCGTAGCGTCGCGTCAGGTGCGCGAGCAGCTTCGCGAACGCGTCGGGCGCCCCCTTCGGCGTGAGTCCGCCCGCGGTGCCGGCGGGGAGCACGTCCATCGTTCGCTCGCGCGCCACCACCACGCTCCGGATCACCTCCGCCCACTCCGCCCGGCCGGCGAGCACGTCGGAGAGCCCGCGCGGCGACCGGGCGCGCGTCACCGCGGAGAGTGAGCGACTGTGGACGTCGGCGTCCACGAGGAGCGTGGTGCGCACCTGCCGTGCGACGACCGCTCCCAGGTTCGCCGCGACGATGGCCGTCACCATCGGGTCGTCTCCCACCACCGCCAGCGATGGGATGTCGAAGCTCCGATCGGCGAGCTGCGCGTGGAGCAGCTCGTACTCCTCCGACATCACGGCGATGAGCGGCGGCACTTCCTGGTCCGCGCGGCGGCGGCGGCGCTCCGGCGGACCGCGCCGCGCGCCGAGGGTGACCAGGACGCGCGCTCCGGTGATCGCCTCCGCTTCCGCCTCGTCGCTCACGTGCGGCTGTCGGATCTCCACCGCGAGCGCCACGCCGAACCCCAGCGCGATCCCGAGCACCAGCGCCGCCGCGAGCAGCGTCGCCGCGGGGACGCCGAACGCCGCGATCTGCCGCGCGCGCTCGGCGCGCTCGGCGAGCGCCTGCGTGACGAGGCGCGCCTGCGCGAGCTCGCGCCGCGTCGCGGTGGCGGTGCTCTCCGCCGAGTCGCGCGTGAGCGCCAGCCGCAGCGTGTCTTCTGGGGTGGCGATGCGCGGCGGCGCCGGGGTGAGACGGGCGATCTCCCGCCGCAGCGCCTCGCTCCGCGCGGTGCCGAGCTGCTGGATGCGCTTCCCGATCTGCGTGGCGCGTGACGTCAGCGCCACGAAGATGGGATCGACTCCGCCGACCGCGCCGAAATCCGCGCGGCTGCGCTCCACTTCCGCCAGCGTGTCCAGAAGTGGTCGGATCCCCGGCGTGCCGCGCATCGCGGGGGACTCTCCCAGCGCCCGGTACGAGGCCGGGAGCGGTGCATCGCTGGCCCGCTGCAGGAGACGCGCGAGGTCGGCGCTGAGGAGCACCAGCGAGTCGCGCCGCTGGCGCAACGCCGGCGGGAAAGTGTCCACCACCGTTATCGTGGCGCGCCCCAGCACCTCGTCCCGCGCGCGGGAGAGGGCCGCATCGGCGGCCGCGGCCTGGGCGCCGGCAGCGTCCACGCGCGCGCCGATCGTCGCGGTGTCCGGCGGCTCCCCGCCGCCGAGCATCGCGCTCTCGGTGCGCTCGAGCTGGCGCGGGACCGCCACCAACCCGATCACCATCAGCACCACCACGCCCGTGGCGACGCTGCCGATGAGCAGCGGACGCTGGTAGACGTTGCGCGCGCGCCGCCGGAACCACCCTGGCGCGTGGGCGCCCAGGATGGGGTGTGCGGCCGCGGGGTCAGCCGCGGCCGCGCCGTCCGCGTCCGGTCGTTCCGTACCGTCGAGAGACGTGTCCATGCTCGTGGACTAGACGAGCTAGCCTAATGCACACGTCACGCCTCGCGCCAGCACCGCGACATCACGGCTCCCCGAACGGGTCTCCGGGGGGCGCCTGGAGCGCCGGCGTCGGGGCGGGTGCCTCGCGGCGCTCCTCCCACCGCGCGAAGTCGTTCGCGATCGCCAGCCACTGCGCCCGTTCCGCGGCGCTCGTTCTTCCCGTGGTCTCCCTGGCGCGCCGCGCGGCCACCGGGCGGAGGTCGGCGATCTTCAGCTCGGCGATGGCGCGCACCTCGGGAGCGGCATTCGTGTCCGCCGCCAGCGCCAGCAGCCGGTCCGCCACCGCGCGCTGCGCCACGCGCTGCAGCGCCGCGATCTTCGGCGTCCCCGCCGCCGGCCGGTTCCACGTGTGAGCCACCAGCGAGTCGATCGTCTCCGCCAGCGTGAGCGGCGCGCCCTCGCGCGTCGCGAACTCCACGAGCCGCCCGGCGCGGTCGCGTTGCAGCACCGCGTCCACGATCATCTGGGCGAGCGTTCGCGCGGCGCCGAGCTCGTCGAACGCCGGCCGCGTCCGGCTGCCGAACAGCTCCACCGAGGTGTCGTACGAGAACGGACGCGGGCCGAGGAGCGTGAGCACCGTGTCCGGGATCGCGAGCTCCGCCGGGTCGAGCGTCGAGAGCAATTCGTGGAGTGCGGCGCGCTGCCGGGCGCCGTCGATCGGACGCGTCGCCTGCTGCCCGTCGCCGCGGACGGCGTTCGAGTACTCCATCCCGCCGATCGTCCGCGCGAGCGAGTTGATCGCGAAGCGGTGCATCAGGTACACGGGGACGAACCGCTCCTGGAGCAGCGACACCGGCTCCCCCGGCCGGATGTTGCGGAGCCCGAACCTCGAGATCGCCACCCGCCGCACCGCCATCTCGTGCGCGAGAAAGCGCGCCGGCGTCGAGTCGTCGTCCCACAGATTCGTGCGTGGATCGGACGCGAACTCCGGGCGCGCATCCGCATCCGACAGGAACAGCCACCCCTTCTTCAGCCCCTCGGCGATGATCGCGCGGAGCGAGTCCTGCTCGCTCGCGGCGGGAAAGATCCCGTACCCCCAGTGGATCGCCCACACGTCGTAGTCGCCGGGCCCCACGGCGTACGCCTGGCTCACGTCGATGTCCCCGTGCGCGTTCAGGCGCACGCGCGGCGGTGGGTAATCCATCACCGAGCCGCGCTCGTACGTGGACGCGATGTAGTTGTGCGCCAACCCGAGCGTGTGCCCCACCTCGTGCGCCGCCTTCTGTCGCGCGCGCGCGAGCACGAACGCGGTGTCCGCCGGCGAGGAGTCCGCGCCCATGAGCCCCGCGTACAGGTTGTAGTCGGTGCGCTCGCGGTGCGAGTCGAGCCGCGCCATCCCCTTCACGATCTCGCCGGTGCGCGGATCGCCGAGCGAGCCGCCGATCGACCAGCCGCGCTCGTTCCGGTTCTCCCACTGCACCACGTTGTAGCGCGCGTCCATGGGATCCACCCCTTCGGGGAGATCCTCCACCTTGAACGCGCCCTTCAACCCCGCCCGATCGAACGCCTCCACCCACCAGCTCACCCCTTCCTTCACCGCCGAGCGGATCGGCTCCGGGATGCCGCGATCGATGTAGTAGACGATGGGATTCTTGATCGGGCTGGTGGGGTCGCTCGGGTTCACGCGCTCGAGCCGGTGGCGCGCGATCCAGCGCTGCTCGAGCGAGCCCTGGATGGGCTGCGCGTAGTCGTTGAAGGTGATGCCGAAGAATCCGACGCGCGGGTCCAGCACGCGCGGCCGGTAGCCGTCATCGGGAAGCTTCAGGAAGGAGATGTGCTGCCGGAGGGTGAACGCCCGCCCGTCCGGCGTGATGTGCGCCACCGTGCGCCCCGGCCGCCCGTTCGAGAGGGCGTAGGTGAGCGACACGTCGATCTCGCTGTTCTCCGGAAACGCCTTCGTGTAGGGGCGGTAGATGCTCGAGCGGTCGCGCGCGACGGCGTACGATCCCTCGCTCATCCGCGCCAGCGTACCGGTCACGTCCACCCAGTCGCGGTACACGAAGTCCGTCGCATCCACGAGCAGGCGGTCGTTCTCCTCGGCGAGGATCGGCATGGCGGCGACGGTGCTCGGCGGGAACGACTCTCTCACGCTCCGCGCGTGGTCGGCGTTGCCGGCGGCGGAGCTCCGGTACTGCCAGTTCTCGAGCACCAGCAGCACGTGGTCTCCGCTGCGGTCGAAGCGCGCGACGTACTCTCCCTGCTCCGATCCGCGATCGAGCCCGATGGGGTTGGAGCCGAGTCCGGTGGCGAGGGAGAGGAAGTACAGCACGCGCATCGAGTCGTGCGGCACCTCGAGATAGATCTTCCCGCTCCCCGCGTCGAGGTAGATCGGGATGAACCCGTCGCGCTTCTCCATGCCGGCGGTCTTCCCGGCGATCGTGCCGCCGGTGGACGGGTGCGCGGCGGCAGGCGTCGGCGTCGACGCGGCCGGGGTGCGGGCGCTGGCGCACGCGAGAGCGAACGCCGCTGGCACGGCGAGGAGCGGAAGGGATCGTCGCATGGCGGAGTGAGCTCGAGAGGATACGGGGTGGCGGGCGGCGAGAAAGTAACGCGGGCGGAGGTGCTCGGCACCCCCGCCCGCGTTACGAGCTCGTGCGCCGAAGCGCTGAGCCGCTTACTGGACCGTGATCGTCCCCTTCATCCCCATCGCGAGGTGCGGGACGCAGTGGAAGTTGTAGGTCCCGGCCGGCAGCCCGGCGAAGGAGACCGTGTAGCTCTCGTTGGGGTTCATGAAGAACTGGCTCTGCAGCGGCGCCTGCTGGTTGGGCATGTTGGCCGAGAGCTTGTCCTTGGCGCCGGCGGGGATCCCGTTCTCGTCGAACGCGACGTTGTGCGGGCCGCCGGTGACCATCACGAACTTGACGCCATCGCCCTGCTTGATCGTGAGGTTGGCGGGCTCGAAGCGATAGCCCTTCTCGTCGCCGATCATCTTGACTTCGTGAATCTGCCCGGTGACGGGCGCGGCGGGCGCCGCGGTGCTCGAGGCGCCGCTCGCGGGCGCAGCCGCGTTGGCCGAGCTGTCGGAGGGCGTGGTGGCAGTGGCGGTCGCCGCCGCAGCCGAGGTCGTGTCCGTGTTCGCCGTCTTCTCACCACCGGCGCACGCACCGAGGACGAATACGCTCGCGAGGAGCGCCTGTCCGATGAACCGCATTGCTAGGGGCCTCCAGTGTCCGTGCTGTACCAGAGTTGCAGGTTGGCTCCGCCAGAGGGGCGCGGAGTATGTGAAACTATTCACATGCTCTGCAAAAGGCAAACCGGGCCGAGCGGGGGCTGGTGAGGCACTTCCGCTCGGCCTGACGCGCCCATTCACGGTGCGTGCACGACCACCGTGCCGGCCATCCCCTGGTGGATGGTGCAGTGATAGTGGAACGTGCCCGCCTGCGCGAACTCGCGTTGCACCGTGGTGTCCGCCGCAGTGGAGATGTCCGGCGGCGTCCCCGGCGGCTTCGGTGAGTCGAAGGTGACGTTGTGTCCGAGCGCCTCGAACTCCCACGTCACCGTGTCACCGGCGTTGACGTCCAGCGTGCTCGGCGTGAACTGCCGGCTCGTGGTGGCCCTGATGGTGCCCGGAGGCGGGGGAGGGTTGGGGTTGGTCGCGCCATTGCCGCCACAGCCCAGCACCAGCGCCAGCAGCGCCACGTATCTTGCAACTCCCATGACTCCTCCTCGCGGAAGACCAGTCGCATCCTGCCAGTTGGTTTCGTGCGCGAGCGGTCGCTGGACGCGCGCGGGACGGCGCGCGTCACCTGGTCAGCGCGCCGGCACCAGCTCCCGCAGCGCCGCCCAGTCGTTCCGCTCCATCTCCGCTTCGGCCTCGAGACTCTCGTGGTCGCGGAAGATCGACGCCAGCGCCAGCGTCTTCCCCGCGCTCCGGTAGGCGATCGCGCAATCGCGGTCGGCGATCCGGCCGGACACGTCGATCTGGTCCCACCGTTCGGCGTGCCCCACGTAGTTGATCACCACGTCGTAGTGCGCGCTCCAGAAGAACGGCACGGTCCGGAACGGCTCTCCCGCGCCGAGCAGGTTGCGCGCCGCCGTCTGCCCCTGCCGCTGGGCCACCACCCAGTGCTCCACGCGGATTCGCTCGCCCGTGTGCGGGTCCGGCCAGCGCGCGATGTCCCCCGCCGCGAAGACGCCCGGCGCGCTCGTCTCCAGGTACTCGTTCACCACCACGCCGCGGTCCATCGAGAGCCCCGCGTCTTCGGCGAGCGCCGTCGTGGGACGCACCCCCACGCCGATCACCACCAGCTCCGCCGCGATCGTCCCGCCGCTCTTCAACGTCACCGTGTGCTCGCCGATCGCGGTGGCGCTGTCCTCGAGATGGAAGACGACGCCCTTCTCCTCGTGCAGCCGGCGGATGAACTCTCCCACCTCCCGCCCCATCACACGCTCGAACGGCACCGCTTCCGGCGCCACGACGTGCACCTCCAGGCCGCGCGCCCGTAGCGACGCCGCCACCTCGAGCCCGATGAAGCTCGCGCCCATCACCACGGCGCGCGTCGCCTCTCCGGTTGCCGCGATGATCGCCCGGCTGTCGGCGAGCGTGCGCAGGTAGTGCACGAACGGCCGATCGCTCCCGGGGAGGTTCAGCCGCACCGGATCCGCGCCGGTGGCGAGCAGGATCCGGTCGAAGTCGCGCGTGGTGCCATCGTCGAGCGTCACGCGCTTCGCCCGCGCGTCGAGCCGCGCCACGCGACGGCGGACGATCTCGATGCGATGCTCCGCGTAGAAGCCCTCGGGGCGCAGCGGGATCCATTCCTCCGGCGCGTTCCCCGCCAGGAAGTCCTTGGACAGGTTCGGCCGGTCGTACGGGGCGGCAGGGTCGGGATCGAACATCGTGATCGGGCCGTCGTATCCCTCGCGCCGCAGCATCTCCGCCGCCGCGCTCCCCGCCGCGCCCGCGCCGATGATCCCGATCGATGCCGGCGGTGTCGCTCTCCGGTGTGCCGGCGCCGAGGCGGGCGCCAGCGGGTCGCGCTCCTTCTTCCCCGTCACGAACGCCTTGCCGTCGCGCCGCACCACGTTCCAGCACGGCACCGGGTTGAGCGCCGGCGCGCGCACCGCCTCGCCGGTGCGCAGGCTGAAGCACGCGTGATGCCAGGGACAGCGCACCGTCTCCCCCACCACCAGCCCCTCCGCGAGCGGGCCGCTGTAGTGCGTGCACGTCGCGCCGATCGCGAGCACATCGTCGCCGCGGCGCACCATGATCACCGCCTCGCCGTTCGCCTGCCCGAGCAACGGGACGCCATCCGCGAGGTCGTGGAGCGCGATCCCCTGCGTGAAGTCGGGTCCTTCGAGCTTCGTCTGTTCGCCACTCATCGTCCACCACCGTCTCTGGTCGTCGTCGCAGAGTTACAGCGTCCTGAGATATTCCTCAAGGTCGCGCTTCTGCTGCTCGGTCAGGCCGAGATGGAGATACGCATCGTAGTGGTCGATCACGTCGCGCAGCGTCGCCGCGCTTCCATCGTGGAAGTACGGCGGGTGTGTGAGCAGGCCGCGCAGCGGTGTCGTGCGGTAGCGCTTGGTGGTGCTCCGCTCCGCATGCAGCGGCTCCATCCCCGTTTCCGCTGGCGCGTGCAGCCGGATCCCCGCGTCGCTGAGCGTGCTCCCCACGTGGCAGCTCGCGCACCCGCCGGCGCCGGCGAACACCTCGGCGCCCCGCGCGGCGGCCGCGGCATCGATCGCGCCGGGCGCCGGTCTCGGCACCGCGAGGGCGAGCTGGTACTCGCGCAGCGCGTTCAGCTTCGGCGTCACCAGGTCCGGCGTCTGCTGGATGTCATCTCCCGTCCTGGGATCCACGAACGTGCCGTGCCCGTGCATCTGCGTCACGGCCACGTAGGCGTTCCAGTACGACACCGGCCCTTCCCCGGTGTACGTCTCGAGCGCCACGCCGCGCAGGCCGTACGCCGGCGGGATGTACACCGGCCCGTTCAGTCCGTCGTGGTTCCAGCGCGCGTCGTACCGCCCCGGCCCCCAGGACTTCAGCACCGCCTGCTGCTCCGGCGCCTGCAGCGCGGGAGAGAGGGAGAGGATCAGTCCGGGATCGATCTCGCGGTTCGGCCAGCCGTCCAGCCGCTTGCCGATTCCGGGGGCCACCGAGTTGTCCACCGTCGAGTGGCAGAGCGCGCACGTGATGCCAATGCGCGTGATGTGGTCGTTGCCGTCCACCTGTGCCTGCACGCCGACCACCGCGTTCAGCTTCAGCAGCGCGACGGTGGTGGCTGGATCATCGAGATCGGCCGTGGCCAGGATCCCGGGCGGGAGCGCGTCGGCATCCACCTTGAGTCCCACCGAGAGCGCGGTACGCGGGCTCACCGCGCGCTCGATCACCTCGTTCATCTTCAGCGTGTCGGTCCAGAACGCCTCGTCGCCGAAGGTGTCGAAGCGGAAGATCTCCTTGCCGTCGAGCTGCTGGGATGGCCCGGTCGCGTCATCGCGGCACGCCGTGGCGGCGACCGCGAGCGCCGCGGCGAGGGCCAGCATCGCGGCGCGGCCCACGACCCGGGCTGCACCACGCGCCGGCGGTGCGTTGTCCGATGCTGCATGAAGCGGCGGTGCCGCCGCGGTGTCGCGCATGACTCACCTCGCTGTCCGTGTCCCCACCTGCGTGCGGTGACGTGCGTGGCGCGACGTGCAGCGGGCGCGCGGCCGTTCTCGCCGCGCGCCCGGAACACGGATCACTGCGCCGTCTGCTCCTCGAGCCGCTGCGCGGCGAGCATGTGCGCCTGGAACGCCGGCGCCACCTTCACCACCAGCGCCTTGAGCTCCGGGTTCTGGATGGCGGGGAGCAGCGTCTGGTTCACGGCATCGATCACCGCCTTGTGAAAGGCGACCTCGTGGGCGAGGTACGCCTTGTCGAAGTCGGCACCGTGCTTCGCGCGCAGCATCGCCATCACCTGGGCCTGCTCCTGCGCGCTCTTGTCACCCTTGGGCGGCGTGGGGGTGACGCCGAGCTTCTTCGCCAGGTCGCGCCCCTGCTGGCGCACCATCTCGTGATCGCGGGCGAACATGGCGGCGAGGTCGCGCACGGCCTTGGTGCTGCCGCGCTTGGCGGCGAGCTGTCCGGTCTCGATGTCGGCGGTGTTCGCGGCGTCGAAGATCGCGACGATGGTGGGGTCATCCAGCGCGCGCGCGGCCGGGGCCGCCGGAAGGGCGGCGCGGGTGGCGGGGTTGGTGTGGGTGATCGCGCTCTGCGCGAGAACGGGAATGGCGAACGTGGCCATGGTACCGAACGTGGCCGCCGCAACGATGCTCCTCCGCATGACTGCCTCCCTGGTGCGTTGAGTTGGCGCAATGTCCTGCCGGTGGTGCCGAACGACGGGGCACATGATGCGGGGTGATGTCCAATATGTCAAGCAAATATTGCAAATATTGTATTTCGTGCATTCCCGTCCTATCTTGGGGAGCATCCGGACCGGGGGGAGAATGCTGCTAACACGATGGAGCAGCAGATTTTACGACAGCACGCGCGGCCGCATCGTCGCGCTCCTCAGGCGTGCGAGCCTCACCGTCGACCAGATCGCCGGTCACCTCGGCCTCACCGGCAACGCCGTGCGCGCTCACCTCACCACGCTCGAGCGCGATGGCATCGTCGAGCAGCGCGTCAGCAGCCGTGGCGGGGTGGGGAAGCCCGCCCACACCTACAGCATCACCCAGGACGCCGACCGCCTCTTCTCCCGCGCCTACATCCCGCTGCTCGTCCAGCTCCTCGACGCTCTCGCCGAGCGGATGAGCCGGGAGGAGCTCGACGCACTCATGCGATCCGTGGGGCAGCGCCTCGCCGCCACGCACGCCGCGCCGCAGGGATCGCCGCGCGAGCGCGCCGCTGCCGGCGCCGCCGCGCTCGATGCCCTCGGCGGCGTCACGGAGCTCGATGAGCACGACGGCGCGCTCCGCATTCGTGGCTTCGCCTGTCCTCTCGGCGCCGCGGTGCAGGGGCACCCCGAGGTGTGCGGCGCGGTGGAGACGTTGCTCGGCGAGATCGTCGGCTCCCCCGTGCGCGAGTGCTGCGAGCACGGCGAGCGCCCGCGCTGCTGCTTCGAGGTCGTGAGCGACGCGAAGGGCGGGAGTGGAGCGGCCGACGCGAGCGCGCGCGAGCGCGCCGGCGAGCGCCATTGACGCGTCGGTGCGCTCCCTTTAGAGTTCCAGCCATGCCGACGCCCAACCGCACGCATCATCACGCGCATCTGCATCACCATGGCCCGACGGGTCCTGGCGACGTGCGCGTGTGTGGGTGACCGGCGAGCGAGGCACCGACACCAGCGCGTGAGCGCCGGCGGCCCGTCCCGAGTGGACGGGCCGCTTTTTTTTGCGCCTCGGCGAGGGGCCGACGCGCGCTTCCAACGAGATGACCGGAGTGACCGACGATGTGGGACCGCGGGAGAGGTGGCGCGTGCTGAGGATCGCGCTTCCCAACAAGGGACGTCTGGCGGACGACGTGCGCGAGCTCTTCGCCGATGCGGGGCTCGAGGTGCGCGCCCGCGGCGAGCGCGCGCTCACGGCGTCGCTCGGGGGCGAGTTCGAGGCGATCTTCGTCCGCGCCCAGGACATCCCCGAGTTCGTCGCCGACGGCGCCGCCGATGCCGGCGTCACCGGCTGGGACCTGGTGTGCGAGTCCGAGCGCCCCGTCTGCGAGCTGCTCGACCTCGAGTTCGGCGCGTGCCGGCTCGTGGTGGCCGCGCGTGAGGAGAGCGGCCTCGCATCGATCGACGACATCACCGGCGCGCCGCGCGTCGCCACGGTCTTCCCGCGTCTCGCGCGCCGCTACTTCGAGCGCGTCGGCCGCGACGTGATGATCGTGCCGGTCTCCGGCGCCGCCGAGATCGCGCCCCACCTCGGCATCGCCGACATCGTGGTCGATCTCACCTCCACCGGCTCCACGCTGCGCGTGAACAACCTGCGCGAGATCGCCACCGTGCTCGAGTCGAGCGCGCGTCTCATCACCGCCCCGCGCACCGGCACCGCGCCGGCCGCCGCGAGCGCGCGCGAGCGCGCGTTGGGCGAGCTGGCCACCTCGCTCGAGTCCGTGCTCCGCGCCCGCGGCCAGCGCTACGTGATGGCCAACGTCCCGCGTGACGCGCTCGACCGCGTGAAGCGGGTGCTCCCCGGCCTCAACGGTCCCACGGTGATCGACATCCTGAACGGTGGCACCCACGTCGCGGTCCACGCCGTGGTCCCGCGCCGCGCGATCTACCGCACCATCGCCGACCTCCGCGCGCTCGGCGCGCAGGGAATCCTCGTCACCCGCATCGAGAGGCTCATGCCGTGAGCGAGCCGGTCTTTCGCGTGGAGGGGGCGCTCGAGTCGCTGGCCGGCGAGCTCGCGCCGCTGCTCGACCGCGCCACATCCCAGGACGAATCCGTCCGCGCCGGCACCGCGGCGATCCTCGCGCGCGTGCGGCGCGGCGGCGATGCCGCGCTGCGCGAGCTGGCGCGCGAGCTCGATGGCGCGACGCTCGACGCCCTGGAGGTGCCGCGCGCGGCGCTGCGTGGCGCGCTCGATGCGCTCGATCCCGCGCTCCGCCGCGCGCTCGAGCGCGCGGCGGCGAACATCGCCACGGCGCACCGGGCGTTCCTCCCCGCCGCCGTGGAGGTGGAAACGGAGCCGGGAGTGATCGTCGGCCGGCGCGCCGATCCGCTCGATGCCGTGGGCGTGTACGCCCCCGGCGGGCGCGCGGCGTATCCGAGCAGCCTGCTCATGGGTGCCATCCCCGCGCGCGTCGCCGGTGTGCCGTCGGTGATCGTCTGCTCTCCGCCGGCGAGCGACGGCCTCCCCTCGCGCGTGGTGCTCGCGGCGGCGGCGCTGGCGGGCGTGGATCGCGTGTTCGCCATCGGCGGCGCCGGCGCGGTGGCGGCGATGGCCTACGGCACGGAGTCGGTGCCCGCGGTGAGCCGCATCGTGGGCCCCGGGAACGCGTGGGTGGCCGAAGCGAAGCTTCAGGTGGCGGGCGTGGTCGGCATCGACTCCCCCGCCGGCCCGAGCGAGCTGCTCGTGATCGCCGACGACGGCGCCGTGCCCACCACCGTCGCGCGGGAAGTGCTCGCTCAGGCGGAGCACGATCCACGCGCGGCGGTGGTGGTGGTGGCCGTGGGCGCGCGCGTGGCGGGCGAGGTCGCCGACGCGATCCGTGCCGCGATCTCGTCCGCGCCGCGCGCCGGCATCATCCGCCAGGCGCTGGCCTCGCGCGGCGCGGTGCTCTCCACGGCGTCGCTCGACGCCGCCGTGGCGTTCGCGAACCGGTACGCGCCCGAGCACCTGCTGCTCGCCGTGCGCGACCCCGAGGCGCTGCTGCCGTGCGTGCGCGATGCGGGCACGGTGTTCCTCGGCGCATCGAGCTCGGTCGCGTTCGGCGACTACATGACCGGCGCCAATCACGTGCTCCCCACCGGGCGCGCCGCGCGCTCGTACTCGGGGCTCTCCACGCTCGACTTCGTGCGCTGGACCACCTACCAGCGCGTCGGGCCGGACGCCGCCGCGCGCCTCGCGGCGGACGTGGCGGCGTTCGCCGACGCCGAGGGGCTCCCGGGCCACGCGGCGGCGGCGCGGGCGTGGGAGGTGGCCTCGTGACCGCCCGCAGCTCGCTCGCGATCGCGCGCGCCGGCTATCGCGACATCGCGCTCTACGCCCCGGATCGCGCCGCGTGCGCGATCGACCTGAGCGACAACACCAACCTCTGGGGCACTCCCCCCGCCGCCGCGCGCGCGGCGCGGGACACCGCGGCCGCGGCGCTCACCCGCTATCCGGCGCTCTACGCGTCGGAGCTCAAGGAGGCGCTGGCGGCGTACGCCGGCGTCGCCACGGAGTGTGTCGTCACCGGCTGCGGCTCCGACGACGTGCTCGATTCGGCCATCCGCGCGCTGGCCGAGCCGGGGAGCCGCATCGCCTACGCCGAGCCGACGTTCGCGATGGTCCCGGTGTTCGCGCGCATGAACGGGATCGAGCCCGTGGGCGTGCCGTTCGCGCCGGGGTTCGACATCGACCCCGATGCGCTGCTGGCCACCGGAGCGCGCATCATCTATCTCTGCTCGCCGAACAATCCCACCGGCACCGCCGCCACGCGCGCCGCGGTGGAGCGCGTGCTCGATCGCGCCCCGGGGGTGGTGATCCTCGACGAGGCCTACGGCGAGTTCCTCGGGCACGGGTTCATCGCGAGCGCGCCGGCGCGGGAGAATCTCCTCGTCACGCGCACCATGTCGAAGGCGTTCGGGCTCGCCGGCCTCCGCATCGGCTGGGCCACGGGACACCCGTCGCTCGTGCGGGAGGTGGAGAAGTCGCGCGGTCCGTACAAGGTGAGCGCGGTGGCGGAGCGCGCCGCGTGCGCCGCGCTCGGGGAGGATCTCGACTGGGTGCGCGCTCGCGTGGCCGATGCGCGCGCGGCGCGCGACCGGCTCGCCTCGGCGCTCCGCGCGATGGGGCTGGCGCCGCTCCCCTCGGCCGCCAATTTCCTGCTCGTTCCCGTCGCGGATGCGCCGGCGGTCGCGCGCCGTCTGCGCGAGTGCGACGTGGCGGTGCGGCCGTTCACGGCGCTCCCCGGCATCGGCGACGCGCTCCGCGTCACCGCGGGACCGGAGCCGATGATGGACGCGCTGCTGCGGGCGCTCCGGGAGGCGGTCGCGTGCGAGTGACGGTGTTCGACTACGGCGCGGGGAACCTGCACTCCCTGCTCAAGGCGCTCGCCGTGCCCGACGTGGCGCTCCGCGTGGAAGCCGACCCGCGGCGTGCGGTGGATACGGACGTGCTCGTGCTCCCCGGCGTCGGCGCGTTCGGTTCCGCGGCGGCGCGCCTCGCCCCCGGACTCGCCGGGGTGCGGGATGCGCTCGCCGCCGGCCTGCCGTGCCTCGGCGTCTGCCTCGGGATGCAGCTCCTCTTCGAGGGGAGCGACGAGGGAGCGGGCGCGGGACTCGCGGTGGTGCCGGGGCGCGTGCGCCGCATCCGCGCGCGGCGCGTGCCGCAGATCGGCTGGAACGCGCTCGAGGCGTGCCGCGAGCCGCTGGTCGCCGCCGCGCGGCTGGAGATGGCGTACTACGCGAACGGGTTCGTCGCCGAGCCGCGCGACGCGTCGGTGGTGCGCGCCTGGAGTGTGCACGAGGAGGATCGCTTTCCCGCCGTGGTGCGCGTCGGGCGCACCGTCGGCGTGCAGTTTCACCCCGAGAAGAGCTCGCGCGCCGGCGTGGCGTTCGTGCGCGCGTTCCTGGAGGAGGCCCGCTCGTGATCGTGATTCCCGCGGTGGATCTGCGTGAAGGACAGTGCGTGCAGCTCGAGGGCGGCGACTACGACCGCGAGCGATTGCGCTTCGACAATCCCGTCGAGGTCGCGCGCGGGTGGACGCGCTACGGCTTCCGGCGGCTGCACGTGGTGGATCTCGACGCCGCCACCGGACGCGGCGACAACGCGGAGATGGTGAACGAGATCCTGCGCGAGGTGCCCGCCGATGTGCAGGTGGGCGGGGGCGTGCGGAGCGGCGACGACATCGAGCGGCTGATGCGCGAGGGAGCGGACCGCGTGGTGGTCGGTACCCGCGCGCTCGAGGAGCCCGAGTGGCTGGCCGGCACGGCGAGCGCCTTTCCCAACGAGCTCATCGTCGCCGTGGATGCGCGGGACCGTCGCGTGGTGACGCGCGGTTGGTCGCGCACGCTCACCCGGAACGTGCTGGACGTGGTGGAGGAGCTGAACGAGCTGCCGCTCGCCTCGCTGCTCGTCACCGCCGTGCACCGCGAGGGGCGCATGCAGGGAACCGATCTCTTTCTCATGGAAGACGTGACCGAGCTGTCCGTGCACCCGGTGATCGCGTCGGGTGGGATCTCCTCCATGCGCGACCTGCGCGATCTCGCCGAGCGCGGCGTGTCCGCGGCGGTGGTGGGAATGGCGCTGTACACCGGCGCGCTCGATGCGCGCTACGTCGCCGAGGAGTTCGCCGAATGAGCACCGTGGAGCGGGAGACGCGGGAGACGCGCGTCCACGTGCGTCTGGAACGTGGCACCGGAGCGGCCGTGTGCGAGACGGGGGAGGCGTTCCTCGACCACATGTTGATCACCTTCGCGCGCTACGCCGCGCTCGACATCGAGCTGCGCGCCACGGGCGACCTGCGCCACCACCTGATCGAGGACGTGGCGATCGCCATGGGGGCCGCGCTCGCCGCGCTCGTGCCGGAGCGCGCGGCGCGCTACGGGGAGCGCACCATCCCCATGGATGATGCGCTGGTCCAGGTCGCGCTCGATCTGGGCGGGCGGGCGTACTACCGGGGGCCGCTGCCCAGCACGCTGTACGACCACTGGATGCGGTCGTTCTCCGAGCACGCGCGCACCACGCTGCACGTGCGCGTGTTGCGCGGGCGCGACCGGCACCACGTGGTGGAGGCGGCGTTCAAGGCGCTCGGCCTCGCCGTGCGCCAGGCGTTGTGCGAGGGGGATGCCGTGTTCAGTACCAAGGGCACCGTGTCGCTGGAGGTGCGCTGATGCTCGCGCGGCGGGTGATCGTGTGCCTCGACGTGCGCGGCGGCCGCGTGGTGAAGGGCGTGCGCTTCGAGGGGCTGCGCGACGTGGGCGACCCGGTGGCGCTCGCCGAGCGGTACGAATCGGAGGGCGCCGACGAGGTGGTGTTCCTGGACATCTCGGCGAGCGCCGAGGAGCGCGCCACGCTGCTCGACGTCGCGCGCCGCACCGCCGAGCGGCTGTTCGTGCCGCTCACCATCGGCGGCGGCATGCGCACGGTGGATGACGTGGCGCGCGCGCTCCGCTCCGGCGCGGACAAGGTGAGCATCAACACCTCGGCCGTGGAACGCCCCGCGCTGCTCGGGGAAGCGGCGGAGCGCTTCGGTGCGCAGTGCGTGGTGGCGAGCATCGATGCGCGCCGCGTCGGAGAGGCGTGGCGTGTGTACACGCACGGCGGGCGCACGCCCACCACGCTCGATGCGGTCGCGTGGGCCCGCGAATGCGTGTCGCGTGGGGCGGGGGAGATCCTGCTCACCAGCATCGATCGCGACGGTGCGCGCGTCGGGTACGACCTCGCGCTCACGCGCGCCGTCGCCGAGGCGGTGGACGTGCCCGTCGTGGCCTCGGGCGGCGCGGGTGAGGCCGCGCACGTGCGCGATGTGCTGCTCGGCGGCGGCGCCGATGCCGCGCTCGTCGCCGGGATCCTGCACGATGGGCTCACCACGGTGGGAGCGATCAAGTCGCTGCTCGCCGCGAGCGGCATCGCCATCCGGAGCGCCGCATGAGCGGCGTGCTGCTCGAGGACGTGGAGCGGGTGGCGCGCGTGGCGGGAGACGTGGCGCTCGAGCACTTCCGCTCGCGCCTCGCCGTGGAGGCGAAGGGGGACGGCTCCCCCGTCACCATCGCCGACCGCGCCGCCGAGCGCGCGGCGCGCGAGTGGATCGAGCGCCGCTTCCCCGCCGACGGCATTCTCGGCGAGGAGCTGGGCACCGTGCGCCCCGACGCGCCGAGGCGGTGGGTGGTGGATCCGATCGACGGCACCAGGACGTACATCCGCGGCGTGCCGCTCTGGGGCACGCTCGTCGCGGTGGTGGAGGGCGACGAGGTGCTCGCCGGCGCCGCGTACTTTCCCGCCCTCGGCGAGATGCTCGCCGCCGCCCCCGGGGCGGGCTGCTGGTGGAACGGCGCGCGCTGCTCGGTGTCGTCGGTGTCGTCGATCGCCGACGCGACCGTGCTCACCACCGACGAGCGCTTCACCCACGCGCCCGCGCGCGCGGCCGGCTGGCGCCGCCTCGCGGAGCGCGCGGCGCTGTGCCGGTCGTGGGGCGACTGCTACGGCTACCTGCTCGTGGCCACCGGGCGCGCGGAAGTGATGGCGGATGGCGTGCTCGCGCCATGGGACGCGGCGCCCTTCCTGCCGATCATCGAGGAGGCCGGGGGAGTCCTCACCGACTGGAGCGGCTGTCGCACGTCCTTCGGCGGCAGCGCCGTCGCCACCAACCGAGAGCTCGCGCGCAGCGCGCGCGAGCTACTCGGCGTTTCGTGACCCGGCCGAGGAGTGAATGCGCATGCTGGATCTGTCGGAGCTCGATTTCGAGAAGGGAAACGGCCTGGTGACCGTGATCGCGCAGGATTTCCTCACCGGGCAGGTGCTGATGGTGGCGCACGCCGATCGCGAGGCGGTGGAGCGCACGCTCGCGACGGGGGAGATGCACTACCACTCGCGTACCCGCGGTCTCTGGCACAAGGGCGCCACGAGCGGCAACGTGCAGCGCGTGGTTTCCCTCGAGCGCGACTGCGACGGCGATGCGCTGCTCGCGCGCGTGGTCCCCGCCGGTCCGGCGTGCCACACCGGCACCACCTCCTGCTTCGGGGGGCCGGAGGTCGGTGATGCGATGCTCGCGCTCGACGCCACCATCGCCAGCCGCGCCGCCGGCGTCGAGAGTGGCGCGTCGCCGGTCGCCGGCGAGAAGCCCAGCTACACCGCGCGGCTGCTTCGCGACCGCAACCTTCGCCTGAAGAAGCTGGGGGAAGAGGCGGCGGAGCTCATCGCCGCGTGCGCCGATGGGGACCGCGAGCGCGCCACCGAGGAGGTGGCCGACCTCCTGTATCACGCCCTGGTCGCCCTGCGCGCCGCCGGCGGCACGCTCGCCGACGTGCAGCGGGTGCTCGCCGGGCGCGCCGGCCACCCCACGCTGGCATCCCGTCGCGGCGAGTGATTTCTTTCACCACACGATGACCGCTGCCCCCTCCCAGTCCGCGGCGCGGCTGCTCGCCGCCCGCCTCGATCCCGCTCGGCTCAAGCACTCCGAGCCCCTCGCGCCGTACACCACGTTCCGCATCGGCGGCCCCGCGGACCTGTTCTACGAGGCCGTCTCCGCCGACGACCTCGCGGCCGCCGTGAGCGCCGCGCGCGAGGGGGGCATCCCGTGGTTCGTCCTCGGGCTGGGCGCGAACATTCTCGTGGGCGACAGGGGATTCCGCGGCCTCGTGATCCGGAACGTCGCGCGCCACTCGGCGTGGGGGGACGGTGGCCGGCTGTGGACCGAGAGCGGCGCCGTGATGCGCGACCTCATCCCCGAGGCCGTCCGGCGCGGGTGGTCGGGGCTCGAGCACTACGTGGGGATCCCGAGCACCGTCGGCGGCGCGGTGTGGCAGAACCTCCACTTTCTCTCCCCGGCCCCCGAGCGCGAGCGCACGATGTTCATCGCCGAGGTGTTCGAGTCGTGCGACATCCTGAGCGAGGAGGGGGAGCGCCGCACGGTGGGGAAGGACTACGTGAAGTTCG
>CAMLEQ010000023.1 GCA_946479015.1 uncultured Gemmatimonadota bacterium
CTTGCCGAGGTAGCGCGGCCAGAAGGTCTCCTGGTGGTCGATCAGCACGGTGTGCAGCATACCGATCCGTGCGACGCCCCCCCACCCGTTCGCGCCCTGCGCGCTGCGCAGGTAGTCGTACTGGAGGTAGCCGTACTTGAGTCGGACGAACCATCCCTGGTAGCCGCTCTGCGCGGCGCCGGGCTTGATGTCGGTGGTCACGCGCACGCTCGCGCGGTCGCCGGCCGGCATCTTGAAGGTGAGGTACGCCCGCTCGATGTCGAACTTGTTCGGGCTCTTCCCGCCGTTCGCCGCCTTCGCGGCATCATCCGTCTGCACGTCGAAGTTGCCGAACACCCAGCCGGAGAAGTCGAGCGACGGGGTCTTCACCGCCGGCGCCGGCGGGGGGGCCTTGTGCGTGCTGTCCGACGTGCCCTTGTACGTCGTGTCCTGCGCCGCGGCGAGCGCGGGGAGGGCGAGGAGCGCGGCCGCGACGGCGGCCGTGGTGCGGGTGATGTGCATGTATGTATGGTGCCGGTTGGCTCGTGTGGCGCCGCTCACTTGGCGGCGAGGTTGACCTGCTCGAGTCGCTTGTCCAGCATCTTCACCATGGACAGCGGCAGCGGCGCGTAGTCGAGCGACGGCGCCACTCGCTCGCCATCGTGCAGCGCCCAGCGGAGAAAGTCCACCAGCGCCTTGCCGCGCCGGGCATCCTTCGGGTTCTGGTAGAGCAGGATCCAGGTGAACGAGGAGATCGGGTAGGCGGTCGTCCCCGGCGCGTTCACGATGGAGATCCGGAAGTCGGTGTTCGCGGGGAGCTTCGCCACCGCCCCCGCCGCCGCGGCCGTCACGCCGTCGATCGTCGGCGCCACCCACTGGCCGGCGGCATTCTTGATGAAGGCCACGGGCAGGTGGTTCTGCTTCGCGTACGACAGCTCGACGTAGCCGATCGCGCCCGGGGTCTGCTTCACGACGCCGGTGACCCCCTCGCTTCCCTTGCCGCCGAGGCCCACGGGCCATGCGATCGTCTGCGACTTGCCCGGACCGCCCGCCCACGCGGGGCTCACCGTGGCGAGGTAGTCCGTGAAGATGTACGTGGTGCCGCTGCCGTCGGAGCGGTGCACCACCACGATGTCGGAAGCAGGGAGCGCGACGCCGGGGTTGAGCGCGGCGAGACGCGCGTCGTTCCACCTGGTGATCTTGCCGAGGTAGATGTCGGCGAGCACGTCGCCGGTGATCTTCAGCGGCTGCTTCACCTCGGGGAGGTTGTACGTGATGGCGACGGCGCCGAGCACGGTGGGCACGTGCAGGATCGCGCCGCCCTTGGCGGCGGCCATCTGCTGGTCGGTCATCGGCCCGTCGGATGCGCCGAAGTCCACCGTGAGATCGGAGAGCTGGCGAATGCCGCCACTCGAGCCGATGGACTGGTAGTTCACGTGCACGCCGCTCTTCTCGGCGTACATCGACGCCCACTTGGAGTAGATCGGGTAGGCGAAGCTCGAGCCGGCGCCGGTGAGATCGGCATTCTGCGCGGCAGCGCCGCCGGACAGGGCAGTCACGGCGAGCGCGGCGCTCGCGATGGTCACTGCGAACCGGTGAGACACGTCAGGCTCCTCTGAGTTAGGGTGCACCCTATGGTGCATCGAGGGCGTAACGTGGCCACCGGGAACGCGTCACGGTCCGGTCACGGCGCGCGGTGCGCACGGCAGCGCGCCGCGCGTCTCAGGCGCCGGTGACGGGGGTGTTGCGACGCGTCGTGATGCTGCGCAGCAGCATGCGACACCCGAGCGCCGGCACCACTCGGCGAGGCGACATGCCGCACGGGACGATCACCGTGATGCCGGCGCGCCGCTCGCTCCAGCGCCGGAGCAGGTGCGCGAGCACGGTGGCGGTGCCGTCATCGAGCGGGTCGGCGGCCGCGGTGCAGACGCGCAGCGTCCAGATCCCTTCCGGGAGCTGCTCCGCGCGCGCCATGGCGTCGAGCAGTCCGCGCACGGAGACCGTGCCGGAGAGGTAGAGGGTGGCGGCGCTGGTGTGCGCCTCGATGGTGCACTGTCCCGGGCGGTGCATGCATGCGCTCCGTTGAGTCATGAGGAATGCATGCCGGAGGGAGATCACGCGCTCCCGAACCGCGCGGTCACGATCCCGTAACGCTCCCCGATGGGAAGAACGCCGTGATGGTGGTGCCGCGGCCTGGCGTGCTCTGCGCTTCCACCCGTCCGCCGTGCGCCTCCACGAGATGCCTGACGATGGAGAGCCCGAGCCCGGTGCCGCCGGCGTCGCGCGAGCGCGCCGGGTCCACGCGGTAGAACCGCTCGAAGATTCGGGGGAGGTGCTGCGCCGGGATGCCGATCCCGGTGTCGCGCACGCCGAGGCGGACCCCGGCGGGATCGGCCGCGGTGAAGATGGTCACGCGACCGCCTGCGGGGGTGTAGCGGATGGCGTTGTCCACCAGGTTGCCGAGCACCTGCCGCACGGCGGTCGGATCGCCCTGGAGCATGGTCGCGGCCGGGTCGAGCTCGGTGGCGAGCGCGACCCCGCGCGCGGCGGCGGCCCCGCGCGCCGCCGTCATCGCCTCGTCCGCCACGGCATTGGGGTCCAGTCGCGCCGGGCTCGGGCGCCACCCCCCCGACTCGATGCGCGAGAGATCGAGCAGATCATCCACGATGCGGCGCATGCGCTCCGCGTTCGCGCGGATGGTCTCCACGAAGCGACGGCGGTCGTCGGTGGACACCTCGTCGGTGGCCAGCGTCTCGGCGAACCCGGCGATCGCCGTGAGCGGCGTCTTGAGCTCGTGGGAGACGTTGGCCACGAAGTCGCGCCGCACCGCCTCGAGGCGGCGCGTGGCGGTGAGGTCGAGGAAGGCGAGCACCGCCCCGCCGCTCGGAAGCGGGCGCGCGGTGAGGGCGAGCGCGCGACCGTGGGCGGCGAGCTCGGTGGGGCCGCTCCCCTCGCCGGCGAGCGCCGCGGCGAGCGCCTCGCGGAGCGCGGGGTCGCGTGGGAGGAAATCGGCGGGGAAGGGGACAGGGTGGTCGAGCGCGAGGAGCCGTCGCGCGCTCTCGTTCAGGCGCACCACCTGGCGGCGGGCGTCGACGGCCACGAGTCCCTCGTGCAGCGACTCGATGGCGGCGGTGAGGAGCGCCTCCTCCGACTGGAGCGCCTGGAGGCGGCTCGCGAGCTGCTCCGTCATGCGGTGCACGGCGGCGCCGAGCTCCCCCACCTCGCCGCCGGCGACGAGCGCGGGGCGGCGCTCGAGATCACCGGCGGCGACCGCGCGCTCGCCGTCGCGCAGCTCGACGATGGGGCGGGAGAGCCCGCGCGCGATGGCCAGCGAGAGGAGGAGCGCCGCGCCGAGCGCGATGAGCCCGGACAGCAGCACGTCGTCGCGGGCGCGGCCCACGATCCGCGCGAGCTGCCCCGTGCCGATGGACACTCGCGCGATCCCGCGCGGCGCGCGCACCGCCACGTACAGCTCGTCGTCGCCGCGCGAGGGGCTGGCGCGGCGCGAGATCCCCAGGCCGCCGTGTCGCGCGGCGACCACCTCGGGGCGCCCCGCGTGGTTCTCCAGGTGCGGCAGCGCATCGTCGGAGAACTCGGAGTCGCCGATCACCCGCCCGGTGGAGTCGATGAGCGTGACGCGGTGGCCGAGCGTCTCCCCGGCGGCGTGGGCGAGGAGCTGCGGGTCGCTGGCGGCGGTCCACTGCGTGGCCACGAAGCGCGCTTCGCGCGACAGCTCGTCGGTCTCGCGGGCCTCGAGCTCGTGGCGCAGGCGCGCGCCGCTCAGCGCCACCACGAGCACCACGAGGACGGTGATGAGCAGCGCCGACGCGGCGAACAGCCGCTGGGCGAGGCTCACGAGAGCCCCGAGCGTCCCGTGCGCAGACGGTAGCCGAAGCCCCGCACCGTCTCGATGAGGTCGGCCGCCGGCCCGAGCTTCGACCGGAGACGCTGGATGTGCATGTCCACCGTGCGCGTCTGGATGTCGGGCGCGGCCTCCCACACCGTCTCCAGGAGGTGCGCGCGCCCCTGCACGCGGCCGCGCCGCTCGGCGAGCGTGAGCAGCAGCTTGTACTCGGTGGGGGTGAGCTCGATCTCGTCGCCGTCGATCGTGACGCGGTGCGCGCCGCGGTCGATGACGATCGGCCCGATCACCAGGTGGTCCGAGGCGGCGGCGCCGCCGGCCGACACGCGCCGCAGGATCGCGCCCACGCGCAGCACCAGCTCCTGCGGGCTGAACGGCTTGGTGAGGTAGTCGTCGGCGCCAAGGGTGAGGCCGCGGATGCGGTCCACCTCCTCGCGCCGCGCGGTGAGCAGCAGCACCGGCACGTGGCGCGACTCCTCGGTGGCGCGCAGCTGCTCCAGCACCTCGAACCCCGACATCCCGGGCAGCATGAGGTCGAGCACGATGAGCGCGGGGCGCTCGTCGCGCGCCATCGCGAGCGCCTCCGTGCCGCTCGAGGCGGTGGACACGCGATAGCCGTTCTTGGCGAGGTGGTAGGCGACGAGCGCGACGATGTCCGGCTCGTCGTCCACCACCAGCACGCGCTCGCCCGCGCCGGCGGGCGTGGTGGGTGCGGTCATGGGTGGTGCCCCCGCAGCCGGTGATGGATCTTGGCGAGAATCATCTCCACGGCGACCTCGTTGTGCCCTCCGCGCGGCACGATGACGTCGGCGTAGCGCTTGGTCGGCTCCACGAACTCCAGATGCATCGGCCGCACGGTGGACAGGTACTGCTCGAGGATCTCGTCGAGCGGGCGCCCGCGCGCCCGCATGTCGCGGCGGATGCGCCGCACGAGCCGGATGTCGGCGTCGGCATCGACGAACACCTTGATGTCGCAGAGCTGCCGCACGCGCGCATCCACGAAGAGCAGGATGCCGTCCACCACCACCACCTGCGCCGGCGGCACGGGGACGGTGTCGGCGGCGCGCGCGTGCGCCACGAAGTCGTACACCGGCTTCCGGATCGCCATCCCGGCGGCGAGCGCCTCGAGGTGCGACACGAAGAGGTCCAGATCGAACGCGTTCGGGTGATCCCAGTTCACGCGGCGCCGCTGCTCGAACGAGAGGTGCGCCATGTTGCGGTAGTAGGCATCCATGTCCAGGAACGCCACGGAGGTCTCCCCGAGCGTCTCCGCCACGCGTCGCGCCACGGTGCTCTTGCCCGATCCGGAGCCGCCGGCGATCCCGATGATGAGCGGTTTCACCGCGTGCTCCACGGGCGGGCACACGGATTGTGACCGCGCGCCTGGCGCGGGAGAAGTGGCGTGGGTGTCACGGATTCGTACCAAAGGTCTGGCCTCGGCCCGCGGGCGCGGCGCGGGACCGGCACGCCCGCTCAGGGCGAAATTCGCCTCCCCGCGCGGCGCGGTCAACTGCCCTCCCTTCGACCGCCCCGCCCCGCTAGCTTGCTGCCATGTCACCCTGGACCCGCGCCCTCGCCGCGCTCGTCGTTGCCGTGCCCCTCGCCGTCCGCGCGGCCGCCGCGCAGTCGCGCGACACGCTCGACCTCGTGGTGGCGGCGACCACCGACGTCCACGGCCACCTGCGCGGCTGGGATTACTACGACGGCATCGCGGACAGCGCGCGCGGGCTCTCGCGCGCGGCCACGATCGTGGACTCGCTGCGCCGTGACGCGCCGGGGCGGGTGGTGCTGGTGGATGCCGGCGACCTGCTCCAGGGGACGCCGCTCGCGTACGTGGCCGCGCGCGTCGCGTCGCGCGATCCGCACCCGGTGATCGCGGCGATGAACGCGATGCGCTACGACGCCGCGGTGGTGGGAAACCACGAGTTCAACTACGGCCTCCCGACGCTGCGCCGGGCGATCGCCCGGGCGTCGTTCCCCTTTCTCGCCGCCAACGCGCGAACCCCCGCCGGGGGCGGGGGGCCCGCGTTCCCCGCGCTGCGCATCGCGCGGCGGGGCGGGGCGCGAGTGGCGATCATCGGCGCCACCACGCCGGGCTCCAACGCGTGGGACCGCGACAACCTGCGCGGCCAGCTCGTGATCGACGACATCGTCCCCGCCGTGCGCGCGGCGGTGGACTCGGCCCGCCGCGCGGAGGCCGACGCGGTGATCGTGCTCCTGCACTCGGGGCTCGACGAGCCGTCGAGCTACGACACCGCGGCCACCGGGCTCCCGAGCGAGAACGTGGCCGCGCGCGTCGCCCGCGAGGTGCCGGGGATCGACCTCGTGGTGTACGGGCACTCGCACAAGCAGATGGCCGACACGACGATCGCCGGCGTGCTGCTCATGCAGCCCAAGAACTGGGCGACGAGCGTGGGAGTGGCGCACCTGCACCTCGTGCGCGAGGGCGGGCGCTGGCGGGTGGCGTCGAAGGAGGCGCGGCTCGTGCCGGCGGCGGGGCACGCGGAATCGCGGGCGGTGCTCGCCGCCACGCGCGCCGCGCACCGCGCCACGCTGCGCTACGTGACGGCGGCGATCGGGCGGACGACGGTGCCGTGGCGCGCGGACTCGGCGCGCGTGGCGGACACCCCGCTCATCGACTTCCTCCTCGACGTGGAGCGGCGCGCGGCGCACGCGGACCTCGCCTCCACCGCCGCCTTCTCCCTCGACGCGTCGCTCGACACCGGCGCCATCACCGTGGCCGAGGTGGCGAAGCTGTACCCGTACGAGAACACCCTGATGGCGGTGCGGGTCAGCGGCGCGCAGCTCCGGCGCTACCTCGAGTTCAGCGCCCGGTACTTCGGCACCTGGGGCACGGCCGAGCCGGCGGTGAACCCCGCGGTGCCGGGCTACAACTTCGACATCGTCGCCGGCGCGGACTACACCATCGACCTGTCGCGCCCCATCGGCTCGCGCATCACTCGGCTCGAGGTGAACGGGCGCCCCGTGGCCGACACGGACACCTTCACGCTCGCGCTGAACAACTACCGGCAGTCGGGTGGCGGGGGCTACGCGATGCTGGCCGGGGCGCCGGTGGTGTACCGCGGGCAGACCGAGATCCGACAACTGCTGATCGACGAGGTGAAGCGCCGCCGGACGCTGGCCCCGGCCGACGTGTTCCACCGGAACTGGGAGATCGTCCCCGCCGCGGCGGCGGTGCGCGCCTACGACGCGATGCGCCGCCAGCCCGGGGAGGGGACGCCGGCGCCGGTGAAGACGGCGGTTGCCGGCGCGCTCCCGCGCCTCCGCATCATCGCCACCAACGACTTTCACGGCGCGCTCGAGCCGCCGACCGCTGCCGGTGGGGCGCGGCGGGGCGGGGCGCGGGCGGTGGCCGAGACGATCGGGCGCGCCGCCGCGGCGTGCCCGCGTCCGTGCGAGACGCTGCTCGTCGATGCGGGTGATCTCTTCCAGGGGACCGCCGAGTCCAACCTCGCCCACGGCGCGCCGGTGGTGGCGCTGTACGACACCCTCGGCTACGCCGCCGCCGCGATCGGCAACCACGAGTTCGACTGGGGGCAGGACACGCTGCGCGCGCGCATGCGCGACGCGCGCTTCGCCTTCCTCGGCGCCAACATCCGCACCGCCGACGGCCGCGACGTGGACTGGATCCCGAACGACACCATCGTGCACCGCGGGGCGCTCGCGATCGGGATCATCGGCGTGATCGGGCCGGAGACGTACCGCAGCATCATCCCGCGCGGCGTGGCGGGGCTCCGCTTCGCCGACCCGGCGCCGATCGTGGATTCGCTCGCCCGCGACCTGCGAGCGCGCGGGGCGAACGTGGTGGTGCTGCTGGCGCACAGCGGCGCCTTCTGCGACCGCAGCGGCACCCGCGACTGCGCCGGCGAGGTGATCGATCTGGCCGCCCGGCTGCGGGAGCGGGTGGATGCGATCGTGTCCGGCCACACGCACTCGCTCGTCGACACGCGGGTGAACGGCGTGCCGGTGGTGCAGGCGCGCTCCAGCGCGCGTTCCGTGGCGGTGGTGGACCTGCAACCCCGCCCCGGCGCGGACTCCGTGCTCGACGAGCGGGTGGCCGATGCCGTGGACGCCCCGGGATACGACGTCCCGGCGGTGGACAGCGTGGTGCGCCGTGCGTCCGCCGCCGTGGCGCCGCTGGTGGAGCGCACCATCGCCACGCTCGCCGCCCCGCTTCCCCGTGACGGCGCGCAGTTCGCGCTCGGCAACCTGATCGCGGACGCGCAGCGGTGGGCGGGGCACGCCGACGTGGCGGTGACGAACAACCACGGCATCCGCGCGGCGCTCCCCGCCGGCCCGGTGTCGTACGGCGCGCTGTTCGCCGTGCAGCCGTTCGCGAACACGCTCACCCGGCTCACCGTGAGCGGCGCCGCGCTGCGCGCGTATCTCGAGCGGCAGCTCCGCGGCGGGGAGCCGCAAGCGCACGTGAGCGGGATCGTGGTGCGCTACGACTCCTCGCGCGCCGACGGCGCCCGCATCCTCGACGCGCGCCTCGCCGACGGGCGCGCGCTGCGCGACGACGATCGCTACACCGTCGTGCTCAACGAATTCCTCGCCACCGGCCGGGACGGCGTGGCGCTCGCGCGCGATGCGAGCGCCGTGGAAACCCTCCCGGACGACGACCTCGCCGCGCTCGTGTCGTACCTGCGGTCGCGCCCCCAGCCGGTGGCGCCCCCGCGCGATGCGCGCCTCATCCCGGACCATCCATGAGCCGCACCATTCCCGTGTTCGTGAACGCCGCGCGCGTGGACGTGCGCGATGATGCCACCGCCCTCGATGCCGTGCGCGCGCTCGACGCCGACGCGGCCCGCGAGGTGGAGCGGGGCGCCCGCAGCATCACCGACAGCCGCGGGCTCCCCGTGCCTCCGGACACGCGCCTCCACGCCGGCGCGATCTTCCGCCTCGTCTCCGCCCGCGACCGCGATCCGCTCGCCGGCGGCGACGCGGAGTGATCCGCGCATGACGATCATCTCCCGCGAGCTGCTCCGTGCCCTTCCCAAGGCGGAGCTGCACTGCCACCTCGACGGCTCCGTGCGCCCCGAGACGCTCATCGAGCTCGGGCGCGAGTACGGCGCGCCGATGCCGGCGAGCGACCCGGAGGAGCTGGCGCGCCACATGCTCGTGCGCGACGCGCGCAACCTCGAGGACTACCTGGCGCGGTTCGACGTGACGCTGTCCGTGATGCAGACCGCCGACGCGCTCGAGCGCATCGCGTACGAGCTGGTGGAGGATGCCGCGCGCGACGGCGTGCGCTACATCGAGATCCGCTACGCGCCGGTGCTGAACGTGCGCGGTGGGCTGTCGCTCGGCGAGGCGGTGGAGGCGCCGCTCCGCGGGATCGAGCGGGCGGAGCGCGACCACGGCACGCGCGGGCGCGTGATCATCTGCGGGCTGCGGAACATGGCGCCCGACGTGTCGATGGAGCTGGCGCGGCTCGCCGTGGCGTACGCCCGGCGCGGGGTGGTGGGCTTCGACCTCGCCGGCGGGGAGCTGGGCCATCCGGCCCGCGCGCACGCGGCGGCGTTCGAGTACGCGCGGCGCCACGACCTCGCCGTCACCGTGCACGCCGGGGAAGGGGCCGGCGCCGAGTCGGTGCGCCAGGCGGTGCACGAGTGCCGCGCCGACCGCATCGGCCACGCCACCCGGCTCTGGGAGGATGCGGAGCTCGCCCAGTACGTGAACGACCGCCGCATCGCCCTCGAGATCTGCCTGACGAGCAACGTGCAGACGCACGCCGCCCGCAGCTACGAGGCGCACCCGTTCCGCGGCTACTTCGAGCGCGGGATGAACGTGGTGCTCAACACCGACAACCGGCTCATGAGCGGCACCACGCTCACCGACGAGTACCTGCTCGCCGCGCGCCACCTCGACTTCTCCCTCCGCGAGCTGGGGGAGGTGGCGCTGAACGGTTTCGCGAGCGCCTTCCTCCCCTGGGAGGAGCGGCGCGTGTTGATCGAGGAGGCGCGCCGCGAGATCGACGCGCTCACGCTGTGCCGGTGACCGCGCCATTGCCGGACGGCGCGGTGGCGGAGGCGGCGCGGACGATTCGCGCGCGCATCGGCGACCGCCCGCCCGCGATGGCGCTCGTGCTCGGCTCCGGGCTCGGAGAGCTGGTCCGGCGCATGGACGAGCGGATCGACGTCCCGTTCGCCGACCTCCCCGGCTTCCCCGCGTCCACCGTCGCGGGGCACGCCGGACGGATCGTCGCCGGCTCGCTCGCCGGCGTGTTCGTGGTGGCGTTCGCCGGCCGCTTCCACCTGTACGAGGGACACGACGCGGCCACTGCCGCCCTCCCCGCGCGGATCGCGCACGCGCTGGGGGCCGACACGCTGTTCGTGTCCAACGCCGCGGGGGGCGTGCGGCGCACGTTCCGGGGGGGCGACCTGATGCTGATCCGCGACCACATCAACCTGATGTGGCGAAACCCCCTCGTGGGTCCGGTGCGCGATGGGGAAACGCGCTTCCCCGACATGTCCGACCCCTACGATCCCGGGCTGCTCGAGACGCTGCGCGCGGCGGCGGCCGCCGTGGGGGTGCCCGTGGTGGAGGGGGTCTACGCCGCCCTCCTCGGCCCCTCGTACGAGACTCCCGCCGAGGTGCGGATGCTCGAGCGGATGGGCGCCGACGCGGTGGGCATGTCCACCGTCCCCGAGGTGATCGCCGCGCGTGCGCTCGGCCTTCGCGTGGCCGGAATGAGCTGCATCTCCAACCCCGCCGCTGGCCTCTCCGCCACCCCGCTCTCGCACGACGAAGTGCTCGAGGTGACAGGTCGCGTGAAGGAGGCGTTCGAGAGGGTGGTGGTGGAGTTCGTGGGGAGAGTGGCGCAGGGTGGGAAGGGGGCGTAGGACATAGTTGCTAGACCACCGAACAACGCGTGTGGCGTGTGGGAGACTGACGGGTGGAGGGGCTAGGTAGAGCGCGTGTAGGCTCGGCGGTAGGCGGACTCTCTCTACATCCCGCCCTACACGCGCCGTACCTCCCTCCTCTACCCGTCAGTTCCCCACACGCCACACGCGTTTCATGGTGGTCTAGCGCCTACGTCCTACGCCCCATGATTCACCGGGCCCATCCCTTTCCCGAGCCCCGGCGCCGTGGCGATGGCCTGCTGGAGCCAGGCGAGCGACCGCGAGACGGCTTCCCCGAGCGGCGCGCCGAGTGCCAGGTGCGCCGTGATCGCCGCCGAGAGCGTGCAGCCGGTGCCGTGCGTGTGGCGGGTGTCGATGCGCGGATGGCGGTATGCGTGCAGCTCCTGGCCATCGAAGAGCACGTCCACCATCTCCGCGCCCTCCAGGTGTCCCCCCTTCACCAGCGCGGCGCCCGCGCCCATGGCCACCAGCGCGCGCGCCGCGCGCTCCATCGCCGCCACGTCGCGCACCGGCGCGCCGACCAGGATCCCGGCCTCGTCCAGATTCGGCGTCACCAGCGCGGCGAGGGGGAGGAGCTCCGCGCGGATCGCCTCCACCGCGTCGCGCTCGAGCAGCGGGTCCCCGGACGTGGCCACCATCACCGGGTCGAGCACGTAGGGCGCGAGCGCGTGGGCGCGCACGCGGTCCGCCACCGCGCGCACCACCTGGGCGTCGGCGAGCATGCCGCTCTTCACCGCGGCCGGGGGGAGATCGGTGGCCACGGCGTCGAGCTGCGCGCGGACGAGCTCCACCGGCGTCGCCACCCACGCCGAGACGCCGAGCGTGTTCTGCGCGGTGATGGCCGTGACCACCGAGGTGCCGAACACCCCGAACCGGTGGAACGTCTTGAGGTCGGCCTGGATGCCGGCCCCTCCGCCGGAGTCGGAGCCGGCGATCGTGAGGGCGATGCGCATGCGCGAATGATGCCCCGCGGCCACGGGAGCGACAACCGCGCCGCGTGACGGCGCCGCGGCGCGGAGAGTCTGGATGTCGGAGCACCGGCGCGGCGAGTCCCCTCCCGCCCCGGTGTGTCGGGCCACCCCGGCGTCCACCTCTCGCACGCTCATGGATACGGAACCCACCAACGTTCTCCTCATCTCCGATCGGCCGTCGGACCACGCGCGGCTCGATGGCGCGCTCGCCGGCGACCGCCGCGCGGGCGCGCCGGGATTCGCGCTCGTCGGCCGGCCGCTCCTGCCGGAGGAGGGGCTGATGCGGCTCGCCGGCGGCGGCATCGATGTGCTGCTCCTCGACGTCAGGCAGTCGGCGGAGCAGGGACTCGACACGCTCGTGCGCGCGCGCATCCAGGCGCCGGATGTACCGGTGGTGTTCCTCACCGCGCCGGGGGAGGGCGAGCAGTCGCTCGGCGCGCAGGCGGTGGAGGCGGGGGCGCAGGACGTCCTCTCCGCCGACCAGCTCGACGGGGGCGTGCTCGCGCGCGTGCTGCGCTACGCCATCGAGCGGCAGCACATGCACGCCACGCTGCGCCAGCTCTCGCTCACCGACGACCTCACGGGGCTCTACAACCGGCGTGGCTTCACCGCGCTCTGCGAGCATCACCTCAGGCTGGCGCGTCGCACCCGCGGCCTCCTCGTGGCGGCGGCCGAGCTGGATGGGCTGCGCGCCATCGTCGAGCGACGCGGGCGTGTGGAAGGGGAGCGCGCGGTGGTGCGCGCCGCGCAGGTGCTGCGCGCCACCTTCCGCGCCTCCGACCCGATCGCCCGTGTGAGCGACGGCACCTTCGCGGTGCTCGTGCTCGACGCCGCGCACGAGACGGTGGACATCGTCGCGCCGCGCCTCCGCGCCAGGCTCGAGAGCGACAACGCCGCGGCCGAGCGCGCCGGGGCGGATCGGATCGCGCTGCACGTGGCGCTCACGCGCGTGGAGCCCGATGCGCCGCCGGACGTGGAGCGCCTGCTCGCGCACGCCGCCGCCGCGCTGGCGGAACGGAAAGGGCGAGGCTGACCGATGCGACGAGGGCGCCCCGTTGTCGGGGCGCCCTCGTCGCATCCGGCTCGCGCGGCGATCGCGCCCGAAGCCGCTACTGGCCCGCCTGCTTCGGCGGCGGCGATGGCGGGAGCGACTGCACCCGTTGCTTGAAGGCGTGGAAGTTCGGCGTGTCCTGCGTGAGCGTCTGAAGGATCGCCGGATCGATCTTCGCGATCAGCGCCTGGGTGTCCTGGATGCGGCTCTCCTCCGTGGGGTGCGTCGCGAACCATGCATCCACCGAGGACGGCGCCTGCTGCCGCTCCTCGAGCAGCTTCCGGAACATCTCGGGGATCCCGCGCGGGTCGATGCCGGCGCGCGACACGTACGTCACCGCGACCTCGTCCGCCTGCGCCTCATCCTCGCGGCTGAACTTGGCGAACACCGCGTTCCCCGCGAGGTTGATCGCCGCGCCGGCCGCCTGGCTGTTGCACACCTTGAGCAGGATGCAGCCGAGCGCGACGCCCACGTTTGCCTGCTGCTCCTTCTGCATTAGCTTCACCGTGTGCCGGTTGATCACGTGGCCGATCTCGTGGCCGAGCACGCCGGCGAGCTGGTCCATCTTGTCCGCGCGCTCGATGAGCCCGCGGTTCACGTAGATGAATCCGCCGGGGACGGCGAAGGCATTCACCTCCTTGCTGTCCACCACGAAGAAGTGCCACTCCAGGTTCCGGTCGTCGGAGAGCTTGGCGATCGAGTCGCCGAGCACGTTGATGTAGCGGTTGATCTCCGCATCCTGGATGATCGGCAGCTGCGAATTGATCTGGGACGCGTACTGCTGTCCGAGTTGGACTTCCTGTTGCGTGGACATCGTGGCGCACGCGGCCGTGGACAACGCCAGTGCTGCGCCCGCTAGGAATCGTTTCATCGAAGCTCCTCGTGTGCTTGCCCGCTTCCGTCCACCTGCCCGGCTCGATGAAGGCAAGTCTCGTTCCGAGCCGCTCTCCTCGCTAACCGCGTGAAGCTACTGACCTTAGCGCGCGACCTCCAGCGCCGCCGGGCGCGCGAGCGCCACGGGATGTTCGTGGTCGAGGGGGTGCGCGCCGTGGAGGAGTTGGTCCACTCCCCGATCCCCGTGCATGGCGCCCTGGTCTCGTCCACGCTCTCCGGCAGCGACCGCGGCCGCGCGCTCCGGGCGGCGCTCGCGGCGCGGAGCGTGGAGGTGCTCGAGGTGGGCGATCGGGACTTCGACAGCGCCGCGGCCACCGATACGCCGCAGGGGGTGCTGGCCATCGGGGAGATCCCGGTGCGCACCCTGCCCGCGCTCGAGCTTCCCTCTCGCGTGCGGATCCTGGTGCTCGACGCCGTGCAGGATCCCGGCAACGTGGGAACGATCCTGCGCACTGCGGCGGCGCTCGGCGCCGCGGCCGTGCTGGCGATGCCGGGCACCGTTGACCTCTGGAACGGCAAAGTCGTCCGTAGCGCGATGGGGGCACTCTTCCACCGCCCCGCGCTCTCTTGTACTTGGGGGGAGTTGGACGAGTTCCTGCGCGAGCGGGCGCTCCCCCTGTGGGGGGCGGACGGGGAAGGGGAGCCTCTGGGTGAGGTCGTGGCGCCCGACGCGCTCGCGCTGGTCGTCGGGAACGAGGGCGCCGGGCTCACCCCCGATGCGCTGGCGCGCGTGGCGCGGCGCGTGTCGATCCCGATCGAGCCGGATGTGGAATCGCTGAACGTGGCGGTGGCCGCCGGGATCCTCCTCTTTCATTTCCGTCCTTGATGCCAGGTCCGGATGTCCTCGATCCCGCCGTCACGCGCTTCCTCGCCTTCGTCGTCGGCGCGGTGGTCGGCTCGTTCCTCAACGTGTGCGTGGCGCGCTGGCCGAAGGAGCTCAGCGTGGTCGCGCCGCGCTCGCGCTGCCCGGGGTGCGGCCACCAGATCGCGTGGTTCGAGAACATCCCGCTCCTCAGCTGGATGGCGCTGCGCGCGCGGTGCCGCGGCTGCCGCGAGCCGATCTCCGTCGTGTACCCGCTCGTGGAGCTCGTGGTGGGACTCGGCTGGCTCGCCGCCGCCGTGCAGTTCGGTGCGGGGCTCACCGCGCTCCGGGTGGCGGTGTTCGGCACCGTGCTGCTCGGGATCATGCTCACCGACGCCTCGGAGTACGTGATCCCGGACGGATTCACCGCGTTCGGGCTGGCCTGGGCGCTGGCGATGGCGCTCGTCGCGCTGTTCGTGGGTGAAACTTCCCCGTTCGCGTCGCTGTATGATGCAGCCATAGGGGCGTGTGTCGGCGCCGGAGCGATCGCCATCGTCGGCTGGCTCGGCGAGATGGCGTTCGGGAAGGAGGCGATGGGGTTCGGCGATGCCACGCTCATGGCGATGGTCGGCGCGCACCTGGGGATCGGCCGCACCTTCCTCACGGTGTTCTTCGGCGCCGCGCTCGGCGCGGTGGTGTTCCTCGGCGTCGTCTTTCCCGTGAGCTGGGTGCGGAGCCGCCGCGCCGGCTCGGAGTTCGAGCCGCCCCTCGTGCCGTTCGGTGTGTTCCTTGCGCCGGCGGCCATGATCGCCCTCCTGTGGGGGGGGGGCCTCATCGACTGGTACCGGGGACTCGTCGGACTGTGATGCTCGGTGACATGTTCGGCTCCGGTGACGGAGCGCTCGCGCGGCACACGCGCGACCTGACGGCCGCGGCGCGCGCCGGCCGCCTGGAGCCCGTGCGCTGCCGCGACGCCGAGATCGCGCGCGTGGTGGACATCCTGCTGCGCCAGAGCAAGAACAACCCGGCGCTGGTGGGAGCGGCCGGCGTGGGGAAGACGGCCATCGCCGAAGGGCTCGCGCAGCGCATCGCCTCGGGGGAGATCCCGCTCGCGCTCCGCCACGCGCGCGTGCTCGCGCTGGACCATGTGTCGCTGCTCGCCGGGACGATGTATCGCGGCCAGTACGAGGAGCGGCTGCGCGAGATCGTGGCGGGGGCATCGGCGGACCCGAACGTGATCCTGTTCGTGGACGAGCTGCACAATCTCATCGGGCAGGGGACGGCGATGGGCGCGGCGATGGATGCCGCGAACATGCTCAAGCCGGCGCTGGTGCGCGGCGAGTTTCGCGTGATCGGCGCGACCACGCAGGACGAGTACGACCGCTGGGTGTGCGGCGATCCCGCGCTCGAGCGCCGCTTCCAGAAGGTGGCGGTGCGCGAGCTGAGCGCGGAGCAGACGCTCGAGGTGCTTCAGGCTCGCCGGGAGCGACTCGAGCGCCACCACAACGTGGCGATCGCCGACGACGCGCTCGTGGCGAGCGTGCAGCTCACGGATCGCTACGTCACCGACCGGGCGCGACCCGACCGCGCGATCGATGCGCTCGACGAGGCGTGCGCGCACACGCAGGCGCGCGCCGCGTACTCGCCCGCGCTCGAAGCGCTCATCGTGGAACGGCGCGAGCTGGTGCGCGCCGCGGAGCGCTCGACGGCGCGCGAGGGCGCACCGGAGCGGGAGCGCCCGCCCGAGCAGGCGGTGGAAGATGCGGGGGAGCTCGCCGACGATCCGTTCGAGCGCATGGCGCGCGATGGGCTGGCCGCGCTCGCGCGCTTCGGCGCGGAGCTGGAGGCGGCGTTCAGCGGGCAGCCCGCCCCGGCGCCCGCACCGGCGCCGGCGGACGACCGCGCGGCGCGCGCCGCATCGGAGCGGCAGCCCGCCGCCCAGCCCCCGGCCGATGCCGCCGCGGGCGCGTCGCGCGGCCGCCTGGCGCGCCTGGAAGTGGAGCTGCAGCGCCGGCTCATCGAGGAGGGCCTGGTCGTGCGCGGCCTCGACGTCGCGCGCGTGGTGGCCGTGGCCACGGGACAGGACGTGCACTGGAGCGTGTGATCGTGCGATCGCGGTGGATCTGGGCGGCGCTGGCCGTCGTGGCGGCGCTGGCCTGCGGGAAGGACAAGGGCGCGGCGCAGGGGCCGTACGCCAAGGACGTGGCGGAGGCGATCCCGATCATCGAGCGGGGCACGGGGCTGAAGTTCAAGCACCCCCCAGTGCTCGAGACGCGCACCAAGGCGCAGGTGCGACAGTTCCTCGAGGAGCGGTTCCGCCAGGAGCTCCCCGACAGCGAGATCCAGGGAGAGCAATTGCTCTACCGGCGCCTCGGGCTCATCCCCGACACCCTCGACCTGCGCAAGTTCATGCTCGACCTGCTCACCGAGCAGGTGGCCGGCTTCTACGATCCGAAGACGAAGAAGCTGTACGTGGTGGAGGGCGCGCCGCCGGAGCAGGTGAACATGATCGTCACCCACGAGCTGGTGCACGCGCTCCAGGACCAGTACATGAACCTGGACTCCGTCCAGGACGTGAAGGGCGCGAACGACCGCTCCATGGCCGCGCAGGCGGTGATCGAGGGGCAGGCCACGCTCGTGCCCATCCAGGCGCTGCTCGGCCCGGGGGCGGGGATGCCGGCGGGGTGGGACCGCGTGCGCGAGATGATCCGCGAGAACCAGACGCAGATGCCGGTGCTCGCGTCCGCCCCCTTCGTGCTGCAGGAGACGCTCATCTTCCCGTACCTCACCGGCGCGGAGTTCATGCGGCGCTTCGAGGCGGAGCGGAAGGGAGAGACCCCGTTCGGACCGAACATGCCGACGTCCACGGAGCAGGTGCTGCACCCCGACCGGTACTTCGCCGCGCACCGCGATCTCCCCACGCGCGTCGATCTGCCGCGCCCCGCCGCGGGCTCGGTGCTGTACGCGGACGATCTGGGCGAGTTCGAGACGCGGCTCTTCCTGTTCCAGCACCTGCACGACCAGCCCGCCGCGCTGCGCGGCGCCGCGGGGTGGGACGGCGATCGCTACGAGGTGGTGCGCACGCCGCGCGGCGATGGCATCGCGTGGCTCACCGTGTGGGACTCGCCGGTGGACGCCGCCGAGTTCTCGAGCGATGTGGAGCAGGTGATGGCGAAGCGCTTCCCCTCGGCGCGCGCCACCGGCGCGGCGGGGGGGAAGCGGTGGAGCGTCCCTGGTGCTCGCGTGGTGACGGTGTGGGGGGGCGACGTGGATGGGCGGGCGGCGGTGCTGTACACCGACGTCCCCGATGGCGTCGAGCCGAACCTCCTCGACGTGAAGAAGGTCCGGCTCGATTCGCTGGCGCGCTGACGGCGGCGACGCTCAGTCGGTGGCTTCGATGGTGACCGCCCGCTCGGTGGTCTTCCCGATCGGAGTCACCTCTTCCTTCGGTGGCGGTTGATCGGCCATCGGCGCCGTCCCCGACAGGAGGGCGAGGCGCAGCACCTCGTCCATCGTCTGCACGAAGGTGAACGCCATGTTCTCGCGCACCTCGTCGGGGATGTCGCGCAGGTCCTTCTCGTTCGACTT
>CAMLEQ010000024.1 GCA_946479015.1 uncultured Gemmatimonadota bacterium
AGGCGGGCACGTCGTCCTTGCGCCAGACGACGAAGTCGCCGAAGTCGACGCCGGCCGTGAACGCCCGCGCGCCGTAGCGCCCGTCGACGAAGCGCACCACCTCGCCGTCGGGAACCCGAAAGCGCCACACCACGCCGGCGGGCGACTCGGCATCGCGCCCGGTGCCGGGCGCGGGGCGCAGCTCCGGCGGGAAGACCGGCTCGCTCTCCTCGTCGTCGTGCGGCGCGTGCGCGGCATCGCGCAGCTCCCGGCGCGAGACGTGGCTGGGGTAGATCACCCCCGCGTCGCGCAGCGCGCGCCACGCCGCCACGTGCACCTCGCGGCGCCGCGACTGGTAGTGCGGCCCCTCGGTCCACCGCACGCCGAGCCACGCCAGATCCTCGATCGCGCGCGCCGTGTACTCGGGGCGGCAGCGCAGCGGGTCGAGGTCCTCGATGCGCAGCACGAGCGCGCCGCCCGCGTCGTGCGCGCGACGGGACGCGGCCACGAACGTGCGCGCGTGGCCGACGTGCAGGTCGCCGGTGGGGGTGGGGGCGAGGCGGCCGCGATAGGTCATGGCACAGTGGGCGTCGTGGTCTGGCGGTGCCACTGCCCGCCGCTCAGGATGCCGATGGCGCCTCGCCGTTCACGCATCTTCCTCGAGCAACCAGTGTGACGCCGCGCGCCAAACGACCGAGTGTGGGAGCGCGCGCGCGGGCGGCGTCGAGTCGAGTGTGATCAATACGGCACGCGCGTCCGGCTGTGCGGCGGCCCCGACCTCCAGGGCGCGCATCTCGCGCTCCCATGTCGTATCGGCCGTGGTGTCGAGGGAGACCTGGATCAGCATCGGCTGGTCGCCGGTACGCTCCGCAAAGAAGTCCACGTCGTACTCGCCGGCGCGGAACCAGTCGGCGGAATAGCCGCGGCGCTCGAGCTCGAGCAGGACGACCGTCTCGAGCGAACGGCCGTTGTGCACGCGCCCTGCACGCTCGTAAACCGGGATGAGCCCCGGATCGATCGGATACGCCTTCCTCGGATTGACGAGTCGCTGCCGCTCGGATGCGCTGTGCATGCTCACGATCCGCAACATGAACGCATCCGCAAGATGATCGAGGTAGGCGTGCAACGTGTCCTTGGCCACCGAGATGCCTTGCGACTTGAGGTCCGCGTAGATCTTGCTGATGCTGAACATGCCTCCCGGGTTCGCGAGCAGGTGCCGCTGTAGCCATCGCAGCGCGACGGGGTTCGTGACTTCGTGCCGCTCGATGACGTCGCGCAGCAGCATGACGTCCATGTATCCCTTGAGGAGCGGTATCCGATCGCGCCGATCGGCGCCCTGGGCCTCTGGGAAGCCGCCCACCGCCAGGTAGGTCCGGAGCGCCGCATCCAGAGCGGCGCGCTGATTTGGCGCGAGCGCTCTCCACGCTCCGGTCGGCTCCGCGTTCGCATGACGGAGTGCCTCGCGGAAGCTGAACGGGTGCACCAGCACGTCCATGGACCTGCCGCGAAGTGACGTCGCCACCTCCCGGCCGAGGAGTTTGGCGGATGAGCCCGAGATGAACACGTTCGTGCCGCCGGCATCGAGTAGCCGCCGCACCAGAGACTCCCAGCCTGGTACCAGCTGCACTTCATCCAGGTAGACGGTCCGCTTGCCGCCGCTCTGGAGCGAGGGGATGACACGTGTGTGCTCCTCGAGGAGCCAGCCGAGATCCTCGGCTGTCATTCCGACCAGTCGCTCGTCTTCGAGCGAGACGAGCAGGTGCGCATCTCGCGGCTCACCGGCCTCTACCCGCTCAGCGCGGTGTTGCCGCAGAAACGTCGTCTTTCCACTCCGGCGCACGCCCACGACGGCGATCGCCTTCCCGGCGATGGCGGGGAGCCGGATGTCGCGACGGGTGAGGTCGCCCACGCCTATGGCGAGGCACTCGGCAAGCTTGGTTTCTAGGAGCGCGTTGGAAATCGTCCTTGCCATGCGGACAATATATCGAGATGTTGTCCTTATAAAAAGGACCAATGCGTTGACTATTGTCCTTTTTGGAGGGACGATACGGCGAAGGAGTAGGGCTGTTGGAGCGGAATCAGCGAATCACGAGCTCGACCGCTCCCCCAGCCCCGGGCGCGGCGCCGGCACGAAGCGCCGCGACTGCCGCTCGTACGCGTGCGCGAACGCGAGCACGCGCGCGTCGGTGCCCGGGAGTCCGACCACCGACAGGTTGAGCGCCGGCATCCCGTCCGCGCCGAGTCCGGCCGGAACCGACACCTCCGGCAGTCCGAGCCAGTTGCCGTAGCCGAGCGTGGTGCGCACGTCCGGCCACTTGTCGACGATGCGCGGGGCGGCGTAGGGCATCGTCGGGTAGACCATCGCCGCCACTCCCGCCGCGCGCATCGCGTCCGCGAGCGATGCCACCACCGTGGCGCGCGAACGGGCGAAGGAGCGTCCCGCCGGATCCTTCTCCATCGGCTGCTCGAGGAGCGGCTCGCACTCCTCGTACGTGGCGGGGAGCACGTCGTAGAACTTCCGGTAGGCATCGTAGCCGAGGCGCACCGCGGCGCGCGGGTCGTCCGTGCGCCCGGCGAAGTACCGATAGAGCGCGTTCGCGGTGGGCGCGGGGGAGTCGGGATCAGGGGGGACATCGCCGCGCTCGCGCGCCGCGGCGGCGAACGCATCGCGGTAGTCGAGTCGCGTGACGGGAGGGGTGAAGGGGACCACCGTCGCACCGGCGGCGCGCAGGTCGGCCACGGCGCGGTCCCACACGGAGAGCGCCTCGGCGGTCATCTGATCGCGCGGGATGTTCGCCTCCGCGAGCCCGAGCCGCACGCCGGCGAGCGCATCGTCGCGCAGCCTCGCGAGCGGCGCGCCGTCCCACGCCTCCGTGCGCGCGAGCGGGTCCGAAGGGTCGGCCCCCGCCACGGCGGCGAGGAGGAGCGCCGCGTCGGCCACCGTTCGCGCGAGCGGCCCGTGCGTGTCGAGGTAGGGCCACGTGGGGATCACGCCGGTGCGCGGCACGAGCCCGAACGTCGGCTTCATCCCCACCACGCCGGTGAACTGCGCCGGGATGCGGTTGGAGCCGCCGTCGTCGGTGCCGAGCGCCGCGAAGGCCATCCCATCCGACACCGCGACCGCCGATCCGGCGCTCGACCCGCCGGGGGTGCGCGTGCCCGTGGGGTCGTGCGGGTTGAGCACCTGCCCGGTGTGGCTGCTGGTGCCGTTGCCGTGATAGGCGAAGTCGTCGGCCGCCGTCTTCCCGAGGATGATCGCGCCGGCCGCGCGGAGCCGCGCCACCTCGAGCGCGTCGCGCCGCACGGCCTCGGGGAAGAGGCGCGCCCACTCGGCGTTGGAGCCGGTGGTCGGGAGACCGCGCACGTCGTAGATCGCCTTGGGGAAGACGGGGACGCCGTCGAGCGGTCCGCGCACGTGCCCCGCGCGCCGCCGCGCGTCGGCGGCGCGGGCCTCGGCGAGCGCGCTCTCGGCGGCGAGCGCATCGATGGCGCGCCACGCGGCGCCGTCGGTGCGGCAGCGCTCGAGCGCGCGCGCGGTGACCTCGGCGGCGGTCCACTCGCCGTGGCGGCGCCCCGCCTGATAGTCGGCGATGGTGCCGCCGAGCGGATCGTGGGCGACGAGCGTCCACCTGGGGAGCGGGAGCGCGATCAGCGCGGCGAGTTGGGCGAGAGCTTCGCGGCGGGTAGGAGACATCGAGGCGCGGGAGGAGAACGCGAGTGAGGCGGCCGAGCGGCGCGCCGACGGGCGTGGGCGTGAGGGAATTGGTGCGCTGGAGGCGCGGTGGTCAATGGGTCGTCCGCGCGAGTCGCATCCCGCGTCCATCGTTTGGCGGCGCGCCCACGATCATCGGGAACCGCCGAACCCCCCGGTGCGCTGGTCAATCGTGCCATCTCGCATCTCGTGCCCGGAGCACTGGTCATGACCACCACGCACATCGCGACTTCGCGCGACACCGCGACGCTCACCTACGTGGGCGGGCCCACCGCCCTCATCGAGCTGCGCGGACTTCGCTTCCTGACCGATCCCACCTTCGACTCGGCAGGGGCGCGGCACCCTGGCGCGACGGGGACCTACGTGCTCGAGAAGACGATGGGCCCCGCACTCGACGGCCGCGAGCTCGGACACGTCGATGCCGTACTCCTCTCGCACGACCATCACGCGGACAACCTGGACGGTGCGGGGCGTGCCATGCTCCGGCGCGCCGACCGCGTGCTCACGACCGCGGCCGGTGCCGAGCGACTGGGCGGGCACAGCATCGGGATGCGGCCCTGGGACACCGTGGTCTTGCCCACGCCCGACGGACGGGAGATCCGCGTGACCGCCACTCCCGCGCGCCACGGCCCGGAAGGAGGAGACCGTGGTCCCGTCGTCGGGTTCGTGCTGCAGCCGGTCCACGCTCCTGATGAGGGGATCTACGTCACGGGCGACACAGTGTGGTACGAGGGAGTCGCGGAGGTCGCGCGGCGGTTCGCGGTGCGTGCGATCGTCGCTTTTCTCGGCGCCGCGCGGGTCGCCGCCGTTGGACCTTCGCACATCACGCTGACCGCCGAGGAGGGCGTGGAGCTCGCCCGCGCGTTCCCGACGGCCACCGTCGTCCCCCTGCACTTCGAGGGATGGGCCCACTTCACGGAGGGGCGCTCGGAGATCGCGGCTGCCTTCGCGTCGGCAGGGCTCGAGCACCGGCTGCGCTGGCCCGAGCCCGGCCGACCCGTGGGGCTGATCACGGAGTTGTACGGCGAGTAGCGGTCCCCACTCCGGTCAGCGCGACACGGTATTCCCCGCGCTCCGCATCCCAGCGCACGCTGTACCCCTCCGGGTAGAAGCCGTCGACGCGACCGCGCGGCGGGGCGGGGAGGGTCGCGCTGAACTGCGGCTTCGTCTCCAGGTACGCCTTCGTGATCATCGGCTCGGCGAAGATCACCTTCCCGTCCCACGAGCCGTAGATCATGGTGCGCGTGAACGGCTGGCCAGTCAGCTCGGCGGAGGTCGTGTCCACCCAGTGCACGCCCATCCTGGCGAACGCGAGCGGCGCGGGCATCACGTAGCGGGCCGGGATCCATCGCGCGTCGGGCTTCCGCTCCGCCTTGCGCTGGAACTCGGGATCGGCGGGGTCGATCGCCAGGCGCTCCGCGTTCTCGATCACGTAGAAGTGGAAGTCGAAGTGCGGGGTGTCGTAGATGCGCGGCGGCTCGTGCCCGCGCGGGTTCCAGTTCATGAGCACGTGCCGGAAGGGGGTCGGGTTCCCGGCAGGAAGCTCGAGCACGCTCTCGAACGTGGTGTGCCCGTGCGCGTGCACGCCGCCCCGCGCGTGCTCGTCGGGAAGACCGGCGAGGGCGCCTTCGCTCAGGGCGACTCCGACCTCGGACTTCCCCTTCGCGATGGTGACGTACGTGCGCGCCGTGCCGTTGCCCACCCGCACGGCGCGGCCGTACGTGGTGTGGCTCGCGGACGGCGCATCGCCCGATGCCCCCCGGCACGCGGCGAGCGCCGACGAGGCGAGCAGCGCGAGCGTGAGGGCGCGCGCGCGACCATGGGTTCCGGTGATCCGTCGCATGTGATCCTCTCGAGTCGTGGGTCCGAGATCCCATGCGGAAAATCCGGCCGACGGTGCTCACTCCGGCCGAGCCCGGCGCGCGCGCCGTTCCGATGGCGACGTGGGCTTGCGCCCGGTGCACGGCCCTCTATCGTTGGCGAGCCGCCGACGCCGCTCGGCGGCCCTCTCGGGAGGGAGCCATGACATCGCCCCCATCGCACGAGGTCACGCGACTCCTCGACTCGCTGCGCCGCGGTGACCGGGGCGTGATGGACGTGCTCTTCCCACTCGTGTACGGCGAGCTGCGCGGCCTGGCGAGGCGGCAGCTCTCGCGCGAGCGCCCCGGTCACACGCTCGACTCTGTGGCGCTCGTGAACGAGGCGTACCTCAAGCTCGTGGACCAGGGAGATGTGCACCCGCGGAACCGCGCGCACTTCTTCGCCGTGTCCGCGCGCGCCATGCGCGCCATCCTCGTGGATCATGCGCGCGCCCGGAACGCGGCCAAGCGCGGCGGCGGAGGCGTCCCCGTTTCCCTGGACGACGTGGCCGAGCTGCTCTCCGACGAGCAGGCGGAGCACGTGGAGCAGCTCGACGAGGCGCTGGCGCGGCTCGCGGTGGTGAACGAGGAAGCGAGCCGCGTGGTCGAGTGCCTGTACTTCGGCGGCCTCGGGCTCGAGGAAACGGCCGAGGCGCTCGCGCTCTCGGTGGCCACGGTGCGCCGGCGCTGGAGCTTCGCCAAGGCGTGGCTCGCCCGCGATCTGCGGAACGACGGCTGACCGATGAGCGGGCCCGACCTGTACCGCCGCGTGTGCGAGCTCTTCGACGCGGCGCTGGAGCTCGACGCGGGCGCGCGCTCCGCCTTCCTGGACGACGTGTGCCGGGGCGATGCCGTGGTGCGGCGCGAGGTGGCGTCGCTGCTCGAGTCGTTCGACGGCACGCGCACGGCGGCGCTCTTCCCGCCGCTCTTCCGGGCCGAGGAGGCCGGGACGCTCGCCATCGGCCAGCGCATCGGGCCGTACACGCTCCGCCGGGCGATCGGGGAGGGGGGGATGGGCATCGTGTACCAGGCGACGCGCGAGGACGTGGGGAAGACGGTCGCGCTCAAGCTGGTGCGCCACGGCCGGCTCGCGTCGCCGGAGCACCTGCGGCGCTTCCTGCTCGAGCGGCGCGTGCTGGCCCGCCTGGAGCACGCGAACATCGCGCGGCTGCTCGACGCCGGCGTCACCGACTCCGGGCTCCCGTACCTCGTGATGGACTACGTGGACGGCGATCCGATCGACCGGTACTGCCATGCGCGCCGCCTCCCGGTGGAGGAGCGCCTCGCGCTCTTCTGTCGGGTGTGCGATGCGGTGCACTACGCGCACCGGCATCTGGTGGTGCATCGCGACCTGAAGCCGTCGAACATCGCGGTCGCCGACGACGGCGTGCCGAAGCTCCTGGACTTCGGCATCGCCACGCTGATGGAGGAGGGCGGAGGCGTGGAGGGGAGGCTCACGCGCACGGGGCTCGTCATGCTGACGCCGGAGTACGCCGCGCCCGAGCAGGTGCGAGGGGAGCCGGTGACGACGGCCAGCGACGTCTACGCGCTGGGGCTCCTGCTGTTCGAGCTGCTGACCGGCGAGCGGCCGTACCGTCGGGAGTCGCGCACGACGCCGGAGCTGCTGCGGGCCATCTGCGAGGAGGAGCCGGAGCCGCCATCGGTGGTGGCGCGTCGTAGTCAGGCATCGCCGCGGCTCGCGCGCCGGCTGCGGGGGGACCTGGACACCATCGTGCTGAAGGCGCTCCGGAAGGAACCGGAGCGCCGGTATCATTCCGCGCAGGAGCTGCGGGAGGACATCGACCGCCACCTCGCCGGGCGGCCGGTGCGGGCGCGCGGCGACTCGATCCGGTACCGATCGCGGAAGTTCGTGCGACGGCACCGGGCGGCCGTCGCCGCCTCCGCGCTCCTCGTGCTCACGCTCGCCGGGGGGGTGGTCGCCACGGCGTTCCAGGCACGGCGCGCGGAAGCGGAGCGGGCCATCGCCGAGCAGCGGTTCCGGGACGTGCGCTCGCTCGCCGGCGAGCTCCTGTCCGACGTGCACGACGCGATCAGCGACCTCCCCGGCTCGCTCCCGGTGCGCGCCACGCTCGTGACCGGAGCGCTCGAGCATCTGGACCGGCTGTATCGCCAGGCCGGCGACGACCCGGCGTTGATGCGGGAGATCGCCGCGGCGTACGTGAAGCTCGGGCTGGTGCAGGGGGATCCGACGGTCGCGAATCTTGGAGATCTCGCCGCCGCGCGCCGGAGCTTCGAGCGGGCGCTGTCGATCGCGGAGCGGTTGGTGGCGGCGGATCCGGGCGATCACGTGGCGCGGCGCACGCTCGCGCTCGCGCACGAGAAGATGAGCGATGCGGATGCGTGGGGGGGACGGCTGCCGGAGGGGGTCGCGCACGCGCGCAGCGCCCTCGAGCAGTGGCAGTCGCTCGCCACCGCCAATCCGGCGAGCACGAGCGCCCTCCGCGCGGTGGTGACGAGCCACATCAAGCTCGGGGATCTCCTCGGCAACCCGAACCTCCCGAGCCTCTCCGAGCGCGCGGGCGCCACGCGCGAGTACCGGCACGCGCTCGCGCTGCTCGGCACCGTGCCGCGCGACAGCCTGAACGACTGGGCGACGCGGCGGCTGCTCGCGCTCGTGCACGAGCGGCTCGGGGCGATGCTGACCCTGGAGGGCCGGCACGCCGACGGGATCGCGGCGCTGGAGCGCACGCTGGTCATCCGCGAGGGGCTCGTGCGCGAGCGCGGCGCGAGCACCAACGCGCTGCGCGATCTGGCGGTGACGCACCAGGTCCTGTGCGAGGCGCGGCTCGCGGGCGGAGACCGCGGCGGGGCGCTGGCGCACTGCCGGCGGGGGGTGGCGCTGTACGAGTCGCTCCGCTCCGCCGATGCGCGGAACGCGCAGAGTCTCCACGATCTGGCGCTCGGCAGGCTGTCGATGCACAAGGTGCTCGCGGCCCGCGGCGAGCTGCACGCCTCGCTGGCGCAGCTCGACCTGAGCACCGAGCTGCTGCGCCGGCTCCTCGCGTCGCACGCCGACAACGTGCCCGCCCGGCGCGACCTCGCGCGCGGTCTCCTGTACGCCAGCACGGTGCACTCGCGGCTCGCCGCGCGCGGGAGTGGCGCCCCGGAGCAGCGCCACACGCACCGGCGGCACGCGATCGCGTCCTACGAGGAGGGGGAGCGGCTGCTGCTCGAGCTGCGCGCGACGGGGCGGATGGCGACCGAGGATTCGGTGCTGCTCGGGCGGGCGCGGGGGGCGCTCGGCGCCGGGCGCCGGGATCGCTGACCGGCAGCGGCCGGAGCGCTCGATCCGGTACATTGTCGTCGATCCCTGCCGAACGGGGAGCCGGGCGGCCAATGTCGAGTGGCGCCGGTCTCGAACGTCCTCGAGAACGACCGCGACCGCTCCGGCCGCGGCGCCAATCCTGACCCTCTCGAGAAGATCATGACCAGATCCAGCACCGCGGGCGTCGAGCCGAGGACACCGCCCGTCGCGGCGGCCGACGCCGCACCCCTCCACCAGTCGATCCGCGTGCCCGTCGAGCCGGCACGGGCGTTCGAGATCTTCACCGCCGGCGTGCGCGAGTGGTGGATTCCCTCGTACTCCATCAACCCCACGAAGGCGCCGATCGCCGACGTCGTGCTCGAGCCGCGGGTCGGCGGCCGCTGGTACGAGCGCGGTGAGGACGGGAGCGAGTGCGAGTGGGCGCGGGTGCTCGCGTGGGAGCCGGCGGAGCGGCTCGTGGTGGAGTGGCACGCGGCCGGGGAACCGACGGAGCTCGAGGTGCGCTTCCACGCTCCGGCGCCGCGCGCGACCGTCGTGACTGTCGTGCACCGCGGCTTCGAGCGCTTCGGTGACGCGGCGGCGCGGATGCGCGCGATGCACGACGAGGGCTGGTCGGCGCTGCTGAGCTGCTTCGCGACGGTGGCGCAGGAGCGTGGCGCGGCGTACGACGACCGCGCGGCCTCGCACGGGACGGCGCGCGCGGTGACCGATGGCGAGACGGTCCTGGCGACGATGGATCTACCGGCGACGCCGGCGCGCCTCTTCCGCGCGCTCACCACGGCGGAAGTCGAGCACTGGTGGGGCGCCGCGGACACGTACCGGATCACGGAGTGGAGCGCGGATGTCCGCGTCGGCGGGCGGTGGTCGGCCGTCGTGCGCCTTCCGGATGGCGGTGCCTTCCCGGCGAGCGGTGAGTTCCTCGCGATCGACGCGCCGCACCGGTTCGTGCAGACGCGCCGCTACGACTGGGACTACCCGGAGCTCGGCCGCCGCGACACGATCGTCACCTTCCAGCTCGACCCGATCAGCACGGGGACGCGCGTCACGGTGCGCCAGGATGGGTTCGCGGGGCTGCGCGGCCCGGCCGATCACCACGCGGAGGGGTGGGTCGGGTTCCTGGGCTATCTCGCGGCGTACGTGCGGGCGGAATGCGCCTGAGCGCGCCGACCGCACGCGTGACCTTCACTTCGAGAGTACGAACGGAGACATGGCGAAATACCTGTTGATCCTTGGCGGCGCGGACCTCGACAAGCGCGGCGGCAATCCCGAGTTCCGTCCGATGATGCTCGAGCGCTACATGGCGTGGGTGCGCGACCTGCGCGAGCGCGGGCAGTTCGTGTCGAGCCACAAGCTGTACGACCAGACCGGCCGCCGACTCACGATCCGCGGCGGGGAGGTGACCGACGGGCCGTTCATCGAGGCGAAGGATGCCGTCGGCGGGATCTTCGTCATCGAGGCGGCGTCGCTCGACGAGGCGACCGACGTGGCGCGCGCGTGCCCGGTGCTCGACCTGCAGAACGGCTACGTCGAGGTGCGCGTCATCGAGGCCTCCCAGCCGAACGGCCGCGGGTGACCCAGGGCGACGAGGTCCGCGAGGTTCTCGAGCGTCGCTTCCGGGGGAGCCACGCGCGCCTCGTCGCCGCGCTCACGCGCCGATTCGGCGTCGGGCGCTTCGCGCTGGTCGAGCACGCGGTGCAGGACGCCTACGTGCGGGCGCTCGACCGTTGGACCATGGACGGGATGCCGGCGGATCCCGAGGGGTGGCTCGTGCGCGTGGCGCACAACGCGGTGGTCGACGCGCTCCGGCGGGAGCGCGGCGGCCTCCGCCTCGAGCACGCGCACGACGTGCCCGATGCCGGCCCACCGGCGTTCGACACGGAGGACGAGGTCCGGCTCATCTTCCTCTGCTGCGATCCCGTGCTCCCGCGCGCCGCGCAGATCGCGCTCGTGCTCAATGTCGCGTTCGGGCTGAGCGCCCGGCAGATCGCCACCGCGTTCGTGAGCGACGAACGGACCGTGGCGCAGCGGATCGTGCGCGCGAAGCAGCGGCTGCGCGAGCAGGGCGTGCGCTTCGACGTCCCCACGCGCGGCGCGCTCCCCGAGCGCCTCGCCTCGATCCTCGACGTGCTCTACCTCGTGTTCTCGGAGGGGTACAGCCCGAGCATCGGCGAGGAGGCGTTCGATCCGGGGCTGTGCCGGGAGTCGCTGCGCTTCGTCAGGTTGTTCACGGAGCGCGCGGACACCGCGCTCCCCGCCGCGTTCGCGCTGCGCGCGCTGCTCTGCTTCCACGCGGCGCGCGCGCCGGCCCGCCTCGCCGACGACGGGAGCCTGCTGCTCATGGCGGAGCAGGACCGTTCGGAGTGGGATGGCGCGCTCGTCGCGGAGGCCTTCTCGTGCCTGGATCGCGCCGGCACCGGCACGGAGCTCACGCGTTTCCACCTCGAGGCCGGGATCGCCGCGTGTCACGCGGTCGCGCCCACGTACGCGGCCACCGATTGGGCGCGCATCGTCGAGCTGTACGACCTCCTGCGCGCGCGCTGGCCGTCGCTCGTGGTCGATGTGAACCGCGCGCTCGCGGTGGCGATGCTCGCCGGCGCGCGCGCGGGACTCGACGAGCTGGACGCGATCCCGGAGCGAGAGGTGCTCGCGCGATATCCGTACGCGCTGGCGGCGTACGCCGAGCTGCTCGCATCGCTCGGCGAGCTGGAGCAGGCGCGCGTCTACCTCGATCGGGCGATGGCGCAGCAGGCCGCCGCCGCGCAGCGCGCCCTCCTGGCGCGGAAGCGCGCGGCGCTCCAACGCTGAGCGGCGGAGGCGGGCGCGTCGCCTACGCGCTCGCGAGCCGCATCCCGAACGCCTCGAAGACGGGCCCCACGGCCATGGGGGTGCGCTCGCGGTCGTACGGTCCCGACCACGCCGCCGCCAGCGCGCGGAAGAACCGCTCGAACTCGGCGGGTCCCACGGCGAGCATGCGGGACGGGGCGTTGCCGCCGCCGGCGAAGCGGTGCTTCGCCCCGCGCGGCACGACGATCGTCTCCCCCGGTCGCGCCGTCCAGGTGACGAGACGGCCGTCTCGCTCGACCGTCCACTCGACCTCCCCCTCGAGCAGGTGGAACGTCTCCACCCAGCGGTCCGTGTGGAGCGCGGTCGCCCCGCCGCCGGGCTGGATCACCAGCTCCATCACGCAGTAGCCGCCCCCCGCCTCGTCCCCCGAGACGAGAACGGTGATCTCGTTGTTGCCGAGGAATCGGATGACCCGGTCGGACGTCATCGTGCGCCCCCATTTCGCGTGGCGTGCGTGCCCTCGCGCAGGCGCGCGAGGAGCGTCTCGATCGCCCACTCCACCGCCGAGCGGGCGCTCGATGCATCGAGCCCCGATTCGTCCTGGATCGTCGTCCACGCGTTCGAGCTGCACAGGTAGGCGAGCACGGGCGCGGCGCGGTCCAGCTCGCGCCGCGTCGCGCCCGGCGCCTCGGCGCGGAGCGCGCGCCGGATCGCGTCGACCCGCTCACGGCGGTAGCCGCCGCGGACGGCGCGGCCGGTCTCCGTTCGGAGCAACGCGCGGGCGAGGCGCGGGCGGCGCTGCAGCCGCGAGGTGGCCGTGCGGAAGCTGGCCGCGATCCCCTCGGGACCGATCTCGATCGGCAGCTGGAGCAGCTCGCCCCGGATCCACTCGCCCGCCGCGTCGAGCAAGCGGGCGCGGCTGGGGAAGTAGCGATACAGCGTGCGCCGCGACACGCCCGCCTCGCGGGCGAGATCTTCCATCGCCACGTCGTCGGCGTCGCCGGCCTCGAGGTGGCGCACGAGCGCCTCCAGGATCGCGGTGCGGGCGACGGCCGCCTGGCGGGTCCGGAGCGAATCGGTCGGCATGACACACTAGTACCGTATTAGCACAACTGTGTCAACCGCTCCCCGGGTCGAGTCGCTCGAACCGGTACGCCAGCTCCGGCCCGTCCTCCCCCTCGTACGCGAGCCGCGCGACGAGCAGCGCGAAAGGCTCGGTGTAGCGGGCCGTGCGCAGCGAGCCCGCGTCCACCGGCTCGAACCCCACGTCGCGAATCAGTCCGGCGGCCGTCTCCTTCGCGCCGGCATCATCGCCGCAGTACACCAGGCTGGGCGCGGGAATGCGCCCCCGCGCCTCGTACACCCCGAACAGCACCTCGCTCGGCACGGTGTTGAACGCCGAGACGACCCGCGCGCCGGAAACCTTCCTCGCCAGCTCCTCCGCGCCCGAGGAGGTGTGGGCGACCACGAGCTCGGTGTCCTCGGCGTTCATCGGGAGCGAGCAGCTCACGATGACCTTGCCGGACACGTCCCCCGCCTGCCGCAACACGTCGTCGACGCGAGACCAGTGCACCGCGAGCAGGAGCGCATCCGAGCCCCGCGCGGCCTCCCCCGGCGTGCCGGCCCGCGCGCCCTCCCCAGCGTCCCGCGCCAGCCGCTCGAGCTTCGTCCGATGGCGCGCGTAGCTGAACACCACCTCGTGCCCGGCCCGGGCGAAGAGCGTCCCGAGCTTCGCTCCCATCAGCCCCGATCCGAGGATGCCGATGCGCATGCTGCTCCTCCTCTCACGTGGTCCGCGTCTGCTCGCGCGTCCCCCCGTCGTCGCGCGGGGCGTCGACGGCGATGTACGTCACCGTGTCCCATGCGTTGTGGATCCCGATGAGCAGCAAGCCGAGCGCCGTGCCGGCGATGGCGAACAGCGCGCCCCGGGTGCTCGGGCGGAGGAGCACCGCGGAGAGCAGGAGCGCGGCGTAGACGCTGCACGGCAGGATCGCGTGCCAGAGCCAGTCCTCGAACACCGGCTTGTAGGTCGTCTGGCGACGGGCACGGTAGACCACGGTCGCGGCGTAGCCGACGCCGATGATACCGCAGGCGGCGAGCACGATCGCCAGGGAGAGGAGGGTGGGCCACGGAGCGCTCATGATGGCCGAGATGAGCAGCGCGCCGCCCAGGTGCACGACGGTCGGCGTTCCGAAGGCGCTGATCGATCCGGCGGTGCCAGGCGTGCGCGTGTCGGCGATGAGGGTGATCACCACGAACTGCAGGCCGATGAGCGCGGCGCCCGATGAGCCGACGATGACGTAGAAGCTTTCCCAGCCGGAGAGGGCTGGATGCGCGAGCTCGGTCATGAGTGTGCCTCCGGTAATGTCTCCGATGGGAAGGAGAGCTTACCGGCGCGTGAACATCGGTCAAGTGGACCGTCGGCACCGAGGATGCGGCCCCTCGCGGCCGACACCGGTGCGCGTTGATGGCCGGCGTGGCGCAGCGCATCTTTCCGGCAGGTGCTCCCCCACCCTCCGCCAGGCCATACTCATGTCCGGACCACCACTGGCACCGCTTCCGGCACCAGCGACGAGTCTCGTCGGGCGCGATCGCGACCTCGCGGAGATCCAGGAGCGGCTGGTCCGGCCCGACGTCCGCCTGCTGACGCTCACGGGCGCCCCCGGCGTCGGCAAGACGCGCCTCGCCATCGAGGCGGCGCGCCGGCACGCGCCGCACTTCCGCGACGGCAGCGTCTTCGTTCCACTCGCGCCCGTCGAGTCGGCGGCGCACGCGCCGGCCGCGCTCCTCGACGCGCTGGGGCTGCGCGCCGAAGACGGCGTCCCGGCGCTGCGCGAGCACTTCCGCGCACGCCGGTGTCTGCTCGTGCTCGACAACCTGGAGCACCTGCCGGACGTGTCGCTGCTCGTGGCCGAGCTGCTGGCGTGGGCGCCGGACCTCGTGGTGCTCGCGACCAGCCGCGTGCCGCTGCACCTCTCCAGCGAGCACGAGCTCGAGGTCGCACCCCTTCCGATCCCGGGTACCGGGCTCGAGGCGCGCGCGACGGAGCTCGCCGAGAACTCCTCCGTGGCGCTGTTCCTCGCGCGCGCCCGAGCGGTGTCGCCGGGATTCGACCTGACCGCGGCGAATGCCGCGGTCGTTGCGGAGCTGTGCCGCCGCCTCGAGGGGATCCCGCTCGCGATCGAGCTGGCCGCCGCCCGCATCAAGTTCTTCGACCCGACCGCTCTCCTCGAGCGACTGGCGAGCCGGCTGGGGACGCTTCGCGGCGGCGCGCGCGACCTGCCGGCGCGCCAGCGCACGCTGGAGGCGGCGATCGCGTGGAGTCACGACCTGCTCCCGCCGCCGGAGCGACGCGTGTTCGCGACGCTCTCGATCTTCGCGGGCGGATGGGACATGGATGCCGCCGTGGACGTGTGCGGCGCCGATGCGGACGGGGAGCCGCTCGCGGCGCTGGAGTCGCTCGTCGATCACAGCCTCGTGCAGCGATCCACCGGCTCGGGCGCATCCCGGTTCGTGATGCTGGAGACGCTGCGCGAGTACGCGCGCGCCCGGCTGGACGACGAGGGGCCGTGCCGACGGGAGGCGGCCTCGCGGCGCCACGCGCGCCACTTCCTGGACCTCGCGCGACGGACGGCGCCGGCGTTGCGCGGCGCGCGCGCCGGAGCGGCGCTCGGCCGGCTCGACCCCGACCGCGACAACCTGCGCGCGGCGATCGCGTGGAGCCTCGAGGCCGGCGACGCGGGCCTCGCGCTCGGTCTCTGCACATCGCTCGGCGAGTACTGGCGCATGCGCGGGCTCCTCACCGAGGGGCGCGCCGCGATCGATCGCGCGCTTCGTCTGGCCGGCGGCTCCCACGCGGACCGCGCCGGCACGCTCTGCGCCGCCGGGAGGCTCGCCCGGCTACAGGGCGATCTACCGGCCGCACGGGATCGGCTCGACGAGACCGTCCGGCTGGCCGCCGACCCGAGCCTTCGCGCGACACGCGCCGAGGCGCTGACGGAGCTGGGACTCGTGTCGGTGGCGCTCGGTGATCTCGACGCGGCGGAGATGCGGCTCGCGGAGGCGTGGCGCCTCTGGGATGCGGATGGCGATGCGTGGGGGCGCCTGCTCGCGCTGCATGCGCGCGCGCGGCTGGCGATCGCCCGGTCCGACCTGAAGTGCGCGCAGCGCCTGCGGGCCGAAGCGGTGGCGCTCGCTCGCGAAATGGGGGATGCCGAGTGGGAAGCGCGCGCGCTCGTCGGGCTCGGCGACATCGCGCGGCACCGGAGCGACTACCGCGGCGCGCGCCCGCGGTACGAGCGGGCGATGGCGCTGTACCGGGAGATCCAGAATCCCGTCCATCTCGCGCTCGGGCTGCGAAAGCTCGCGCACGTCGCGCTGCACCTCGGTGACCTGTCCGGCGCTCGTGAGGCGCTGCTGGAGAGCCTCGCGGTCTTCCAGCGCATCGAGCAGCGCGGCGGCGTCGCCGCCTGCGTAATGGGGCTGGGCTGCGTCCTCAGCGCAGAGGAGGACGACGTCGCCGCGGCTCGTCTTCTCGCCGCATCGGGGCTCCTGCTCGGCGATGACACGGGCGTCCTCCAGGATGCGGACGCGCGCGACCGCGACGCCGCGCTCGCGCGGAGCCGCGCGCGACTCGGCGACACCCGGTTCGAGGAGGCGCTGGGGCAGGGGCGCATCACTCCCCTGGAGCAACTGCTCGCCGCATCGGCGGCGAGCCGCGCATCCGCGGATGCGCGGCCCGCCGCGACGGCCAAGGCGGCGTCGGAGGCGGCGCCGCGCGAGCTCCTCACCGCGCGAGAGCTGGATGTGCTCCGCCTGCTGCCGGAGGGGCTCAGCTACGCCGAGATCGGGGACCGGCTCGGGATCACCGCTCGCACCGTCGACGCGCACCTGCGTGCCGTCTACGCCAAGTTGCACGTCCGCTCGCGTCACCAGGCGTCCGCGTACGCGCGGCGACACGGGCTCGCGTGACGCGCGCCGTCCCCTAGGGAACGCGCGCCGGCCGGTGCCGCGTCTCGGGAACACCGTCTCGGGAACGCTCCCGATTCGCGCCGCCGCTCGACCCCCCATCCTCCCGCACCGGCGACAGCTCGGTCGCCGACACACCGATCACGGAGGACACATGCTTCAGGAATCGGCGACCACTACCGCCGCCACCGCCGCCGTCGTCCACGCCGGGGAAGGGCGCGTCGTGAAGGCGTTCGGGAACGAGATTCTCTTCAAGCTGACGCGGGCGCACACCGCGGGACCGCTCACGCTCGGCCTCGCGATGGTGCCGCCCGGCGGCGGGCCGCCGCCGCACCGCGAGCCGGGGGACGAGATCTTCATCATCGTCGAGGGGCGCTACGAGTTCGTCACCGACGGCCGCCGCACGGAGGTCGGCCCCGGCGGGGTGGTGTTCGTTCCCGCCGGATGCGCCCATGCCTTCCGCAACATCGGCGACACCGTCGGCCGGCACTGGACGTTCAACCTGTCGGGCGACTTCGACCAGCTCTTCGAGAAGAGCGCCGCGGTGTTCGCCGCGCCGGGGCCCGTGGATCGCGCGCGGCTCGTGGAGATCGCGCGGGAGTACGGCGCGGAGTTCGTCTGATCACGATGGCCTCGACTTCCGCTCCCGCGGATGCAGATCAGGATCCGCAGGAGCGGAAGCGTCGCCGACTGCAGAGTCGCCGGAATGAAGGCGCGGCATCCGTCCGGTCCTACTCACCGCGGAAAATGAAGAGATGGCTCGCTAACTCTTCATTTCAAGCCGGAGAATGAAAGTCGGCGTCTAGAGTAGCTGGTGAGACACGCAGGGCCGCCTTCCCGCGCATTGCCGGTGAGCGTACGGTCGGGATAGGTTAGCGCCAGCACCGACCCTCCTGCCCCCAGTCCCATGCACCGACTGCCGCTCGCGATCGCCTCACTCGCTCCCCTCGTGCTCGCCGCCTGCGCGGCGTCCGCGCGTACCGCCCCCGCCACCGCGGCCGACGCGAGTGTCCGCCCCGCTCCCCCGGCCGGCGCCGTGCACATGCTGATGCCGTCTCCGAAGACGGTCGTGTACGGCGGCTACGATCCCGCCGCCGCGCCGGCGCTCCGCGTCGCGTCCGGGGACGAGGTGATCGTCGGCGCGGTCTCGACGTGCGGCGCCC
>CAMLEQ010000025.1 GCA_946479015.1 uncultured Gemmatimonadota bacterium
GGAATCGCCGCCGCCCCCTGGCATCGCTCCCGTCGCGCGATGGACGCTGGCGTTCGCGAACGGCGCGTCGGTGTGCTCCACCATGAAGATTCCCCCGAGCGCCGACGTGCCGGTGTCGAGCGGCGCGGTGATGGTGTCGGCGAATTCGAGACGGTGGTCGGCGGGGCCGAGCGTCCCGGTCACCGTCTGCGCGCCGTTCGCGAGCGGGCCCGAGCCCACGAAGCGCCAGCCGCCGAGCTGGGTTCCGCCGGCATCGAACAGGCGGACGACCCCCACGATCACGGATCCGTCGGCCGCCGAGCTGTCCACCGCCTCGAGCAGTCCCACCACGCTCGTACCGAGCGAGCCGTCGCTCAGCCGCTCGTACAACACCACGTGGATGCCGTTCGCCGGCGCGTCGGTGCGCGTCGTGTCCGCCACCCACGCCCCGTTCACGCGCACCCACGTCTTGCCGAGGAGCTCCGGAGGGAGCCAGGCGCCGGCTCCGATCACCGTCGCTGCCACGCCGGCGTAGCGGGCCAGGCGCGCGCTCGTGGGCGGCAGCGTGCGTCCACGCTCCGCCGGTCGCTCGGTGGACATGAAGATGGGGGGAGGCGCGCCGGCCCCGAGAAGCCCCTCCACCGCGGGGAGCATCGCGACCTCTGCGACGCGCCCGGCCTGCGCTCTCAGCGTGTCGGCGCTCAGCGCCGGACTCGGGCTGGTGGCGTCGTTCGACCCGCAGCCGCCCAACAGGCTCGCGCTCGCGGCGAGCAGCAGCACGGAGGAACAGTGTCGCATGGCCTGTCCTGGAATGAAGGGAAGGGGATCGGCGCGAATCGGCCGCGCCTCGTCGCGCGGCCCGCCTCCACGATGAGAGCGGGGGCCTGACTACGCAAGCGGGGAAAGCGAGAGGCCCACCCCTGGAGGGGTGGGCCTCGTGCCACAGCGGAGCCGCGAAGGCGTCAGACCGGAGGGCGGAGCTCCATGAGCAGGCCGGTCGCCGTCGCCTGCACGCCCAGTCCCGCGGGGAGCAGCTGCATGAGGTGCATGACCTCGCCCACGAGGTCATGGAGCCTCGTGGGGGCCGCGCTCCCGTTCGGCGCGACGACGCTATCGGCGCCGGGGGGGATGAGCCCCACCAGGGTGCCATCCACGTACACGTGGGTGCTGTCGCTCGTCGGATCGTCCGGTGTGATCGTTTCCTCGAGCCGCAACTCGTGCAGGTGCGACGTCAGCCGGAGGCTCACGCTGACGGGGAGACCGCCGGACAGCGCGAAGTTGTCGATGCGGAAGTGCACGGCGATTCCCGCGAACGGCACCGCCGTGTTGAGCGAGAAGCTCGGGACGGGACTCGAGCTGCCGGCGACCGAGTCCGCGCGCAACGTGTCGGCGAAGACGATCTGGCGCGAGCCCTCGCCGAGCGCGCCATCCACGGTGGCGGTCCCCACGTTGGAGCCGGAGCCGGTCACGGTATCGTGATACCGCCAGCCACCGAGCGAGGCGCCGTTCGCGTCGAACACCCGGGCGATGCCGATCACGCCGCTCTCGGCGTTGGAGCTGTCGACCATCTCCAGCATCCCGACGACGGTGCCGCCGAACGAGCCGTCGTTCATCCGCTCGTACAGCACCACGCGCACGCCGTTCGCCGGCGCGTCGGTGCGGGTGGAATCCCACACGTAACCGCTGTCGGTGCGAACGAACGTCTTGCCGAGGAGCGTCGAGTCGATCCACGCGCCGCTCCCGATCGCGGTCGCGAGCACGCCACCCACCGCGGCCGTTGGCACGCGCTGGGCGTGGGCCGCGAGCAGGTTACCGGCGCGAGAGAGCAGCACCTCCGGCGTCCGCTTCGTGCGCAGGAAGATCGGGAAGCCCGCCCCGGGGCCGCCGATGAGGCTCGCGAGCGCCGGAACGTCCATCACCTGCTGGAGCTGCCCCTCATCCGCCTGGATGGCTGCGGCGTCGAGCGGCTGGGGAGGGCGGAGCAGGGAATCGGTGCCGCAGGCGCCCAGCAGGAGCGTGGCGGCGGCGAGAAATAGGACCTTCGGGGTCCGTCGGTGCATGCGTGACCGTCCGCGATGGTGAGAGGGAGGAGCGGCGCCGCGCCTCGCGCGACCGCTCGTCAGGCGCCTCGCGGCGCGCGGCGGGGGCGTACCTCTTCCCCACGCTCATTGACGATCACCCATCTCTCCTGTCACCCTCGACTCCCACCGCCTGCCTGACGCGGCACGCCGTCCGAATTTTTCGCTCCCCGCTTCCCGCTCCCCGCTTCCCGCTCCCCGCTTCCCGCTCCCCGCTTCCCCCGTCACTCGTACCGCAACGCATCCACCGGATTCAGCCGCGCCGCGCGGATGGCCGGGAGCGTGCCGAACACGAGCCCCGTGAGCGCGGCCGCCAGCAGCGCGGCCACGATCGCCTGCGGGGGGATGCTCGCCGGGATCGGCGTGGTGCTCTTGATCACCACCGCGGCTCCGCCGCCGACCACCAGCCCCGTCACCGCACCCACGCAGGTGAGCGTGGCGGCCTCCACCAGGAACTGCCAGAGGATGGTGCCGCGCGTAGCGCCGAGTGCCTTGCGCACGCCGATCTCCCGCGTGCGCTCGGTCACGCTGATCATCATGATCGCGATCACCCCCACCCCGCCCACGAGCAGCCCCACCGCCGCGAGCGAGACCATCACCGCGCCGATCACGCCGAAGAAGCCGTTGTACACCTCCAGCAGCTTGTCCGACGTCACCACCGCGAAGTTGTCGTCCGCCCCCGGCCGGAGACGGCGCATGCCGCGCAGCACGGCGGTCACGGCGTCCATCGCGTCCGCCTGCGCCACGTCGTCGCGGGGCTTCACCGTGAAGTCGAGCCAGCGCATGGAGATCTTCAGGTAGCGGCGCGCCGTCTCGATCGGCACGATCGCCTTCGGCGCGTTCCCGCTGGCGGCGTCGCCGGGCTTCCCGAGGAAGCTCGCGGTGTAGTGGTAGACGCCGATCACGCGGAAGGGGGTGCCGTTCACCTCGATGTCCTTCCCCATCGGGTCCGACTCGCCGAAGAGCTGCGCGGCCATGTGGTCGTTGATGATCACCACGCGCGCGGCGTTGGCGTTCTCCGCCCAGGTGAAGCTCCTCCCGGGATAGATGTCGCCGCCGTCCACGTCGATCCAGCTCGGCGTGTAGCAGTCCACCCCCGCCTCGGCGAGCGCGCGGTCCCGGTACTTGAAGCTCGCGAACCACCCGCGGTGCACGGTCACGCCGCGAATCATCGGCAGCCGGCCGATCGCCGCCGCCTCGGCGAGCGTGAGCGGCGGGTTCCGTCGCCACGGACAGCTCTCGTCGGAGCCATCGCAGACGTCGAACGCGATCGGCCACCGGTACACGTAGAAGCTCGTGGGCCCGGCGGCGGCGAAGTCGCGCGCCACGCTCGCGTTGATCCCGTGCACCGCGGCGGACATGATCACCACCACGAACACCCCCACCGCCACGCCGAGGATGGTGAGCGTGGCGCGCACCTTGTTGGCGCGGATCGAGTCCACCGCGATCGCCACCCCCTGCAGCGAGCCGTAGAGTCGCGTCCAGAGCCGCATGCGCTACTCCTGCCGCAGCGCGGCGATGGGATCGAGTCGCGACGCGCGGCTCGCGGGATAGATGCCGGCCGCGATCCCCACGCCGGCGCCGAGCAGCACCGCCGCGCCGATCGACCACGGCGCCACGCGCGCCGCCGGCAGCGGGGAGACGCGGGCGACGAGCTGCGACAACGCGACGCCGAGCACGATCCCGACCGCCGCGCCGATGGTGGAGAGGGTGGTGGCCTCCACGAGGAACTGCGCCATGATGTCGCGCCGGCGCGCGCCGAGCGCCTTCCGGATCCCGATCTCGAACGTCCGCTCCGCCACCGCCACGAGCATGATGTTCATGATCACCATGGCGCCCACCACCAGGCTGATGAGCGGGAGCACCGTCCCCGCGATCACCAGGATGCGCTTGATCTTCCGCCAGAAGGTGAGCGCCGACTCGGAGGTCTCGAGGGTGAAGTCGTCCAGCTGCATCGGTCGCAGGTGCCGGCGGCCGCGCATCACCTGGCGCACCTGCTCCATCGCGTCGGTCATGTCCTCTCCCGTGGCGGACTGCACGGCGATGGCATCGATCACCCCCGGCGGAGCGAGCAGCCGCTGGAGCGGTGCCGTGCGCGGCGCCACGAGGAAGCGATCCTGCGACAGGCCGAACAGCGTCCCCTGCCGCGCGATCACGCCGATCACGCGATACGGGATGGCGGCCACGCGCAGCTCGCGGCCGATCGGATCGACACCGGGGAAGTAGCGCCGGCGCACCTCGTCGCCGATCACCACCACGCGCGCGCCGGCGGCGATCTCCTCCGGCGCGAACACGCGCCCTGCCGCCAGGTCGAGGCGCTTGATGCGGAAGTAGTCGCCGTCCACCGCGATCCCGGTCACCTGGTGCGCGCGCCCGAAGCGCGACTCGGCCACCACGTTGTCCTCGCTCTCCACGGACCAGTGCGTGCCCGGGGGAAGGGAAGCGACCACCGGCTCGATGTCGGTCGTGCGGAGCCGCGGGCGCCGCTGCCACTCCCGCCAGGTGGCCTCGGTGACGTTCCCCGCCGCGAGGCTCGGACGCCGGCGCAGCTCGAAGGTGTCGATCCCCATGAGCTTGCCGATGAAGTCGTGCTCCATGTAGCGGCTCATCCCCTCGACGATCGACACCACGGCGATGAGGAACATCGTCCCGATCGTCACGCCCAGCAGCATGAAGAAGCTCTTCAGCTTCTGCACCCGGAGCTGGGCGAGAGCGAGGCGGATCGCGTCGGCTAGGGGCATGGGGCTAGGGGCCAGAGCCCGGGGGGGCCCGGGCCCCCGGGGCCAGGGGTCAGGACCGTCGACGACAGTTATCGACCGGGACAGGATCTCGGGGTGTGCAGTCCCCGTTCCCGAGTTCCTCTGAATACCCCCGATCCTCGGCCCCCGGCCCCCAGCCCCTACTCGTAGCGGAGCGCCTCCACCGGATCCAGCCGCGCCGCGCGGGCGGCGGGGAGGAGACCGAAGAGGATCCCCGTGAGCGCGCTCACGATGAGGGCCAACACGATCGCCGCCGCCGGGATCGTCGCGTCGATCGACGTCAACTTGCGGATCAGCGCCGTGAGGCCGCCCCCGGCGATCAGGCCGGCCACGGCGCCGATCATCGTGAGCGTGGCGGCCTCCACCAGGAACTGCCAGAGGATGGTGCCGCGCGTGGCGCCGAGTGCCTTGCGCACGCCGATCTCCCGCGTGCGCTCGGTCACGCTGATCATCATGATCGCCACCACGCCGATGCCGCCCACCATCAGGCCGATCGCCGACAGCACGAGCATCACGAGCTCGAACACCCCGATCACCTTGTTGTAGAGCTCCATCACCTTCTCCTGCGTGCTCACGAAGAAGGTGTTCTCCTGCGACGGCTTCAACTGCCGCCGGATGCGCAGCGCGGCGATGGTCTCGTCGATGGCGACATCCTGCGCCACGCCGTCGCGCGGCTTCACCGTGATGTCCATCCATCGCACCCCAGCGTTCAGCTTCCGCCGCGCCGTCTCGAACGGGAGCACCGCCTTCGGCTTGTTCGCGTTGTCGAAGAAGTTCCCGAGCGGGTGCTGCACGCCGATCACGAGGAAGGGCTTCCCGTTGATGGCGACCTCTTTCCCCACGGCGCTGCCACCGGGAAAGAGCTTCTCCTTCATCGCCTCGTTGATGATCACCACCTGTGCCGCGTCGGAGTTCTCACCCTCCGTGAAGCTCCGGCCGGGATCGATGGTGCCGCCATCCACGTCCGTCCACTCCGGGGTGTACGCGTCGTACGACGCGCCGGGGAGCTCCCGGTCCTTGTACTTGAACGAGGCCGAGGAGCCCAGGTGCGCCACGACGGAGCGGATGGACGGCTGCCGCGCGATGCGGTGCACGTCCTCGATCGTGAGCGGCGGGTTGCGCCGCCACGGGCAGCTGTCCGCCGAGCCGTTGCACGAGTTGATCGCGATCGGCCACTTGGTCACGAAGAAGGTGGTGGGGCCCGCGGCGGCCATGCTCGCCTCGACGCCGGAGTTGATCCCGTGCACCGCCGCCGCCATCGCCGTCACCACGAACACGCCGACGGCGATGCCGAGGATCGTGAGGCTGGTGCGCGCCTTGTTCGCGCGGATCGCCTCGAAGGCGATGAGGATCCCTTCCCCGAGATTGTGCAGTCGGTTGGCCATGTCAGTCGGCTCGGAGGGCGACGATCGGATCGAGTCGCGATGCGCGGCTCGCGGGATAGATGCCGGCCGCGATCCCCACGCCGGCGCCGAGGAGCACCGACACGCCGATGGACCACAGCGCGACGCTGGTGGGGAGGGGCGAGACCGCGGCCACGGCCTTGGACAGGCCGATCCCGAGTCCGATCCCCAGCGCGGCGCCGACGGTGGACAGCGTCGCCGACTCCACGAGGAACTGCGCCATGATGTCGCGCCGGCGCGCGCCGAGCGACTTCCGGATCCCGATCTCCCGCGTCCGCTCGGCCACCGCCACGAGCATGATGTTCATGATCACGATCGCTCCCACCACGAGACCGATCGCCGGGAGCACCACTCCCGCCTTCACGAGGATGCTCTTGAGCGATTGCCATTGCGACAGCGCCGACTCGGAGGTCTCGAGCACGAAGTCGTCCGGCTCCGCCGGGCGCAGCTTGTGCCGGCGGCGCATCACCTCGCGCACGGCGTCCTCGATGTCTCCCATCGCCTCCGGGGACGGCGCCTTCACGACCACGCCGTACAGGTTGATGCGCGCGCCGGTCAGCTCGCGCATCTTCGAGTGGAAGGGGCCCAGGATCTGCCGGTCGAGGGACATGCCGAACGCGGATCCCTGCTTCTCCAGCACGCCGATCACGCGGAAGGGGATCCCGCCGAGGCGCAGCTCTTTCCCAACGGGGTCCACGCCGGGAAACATGTCGTGCACCACGTCGGTCCCGATCACCACCACGGGGGCGCCGAGGCGGTCCTCCTGCTCGTTGAACACGCGCCCCGACGTGACCACGAGGTTCCTGATCGCGAAGAACTCGGGGGTGACGGCGTGCACGAGCGCCTGCGGGCCGCCGTTGGCGTAGCGCGAGGTGGGGGAGAGCCAGCGCACGTCATCGATCGCCCAGCGCGCCCCCGCGGGGAGCGCGTCGCGGACGGCGTAGGCATCGGCGACCGTGATCGGCGGGCGGTGCTGCCAGGAGCGCCACTCCGCCTCCGTCACGTCGCCCATGTTGAAGTCGGGGTGCTGGCGGAGGTTGAACGTGTTCACGCCGAGGAACTTTCCGGCGAACGCGTCCTCCATGTAGTTCGACATCCCCTGCACGATCGACACGACGGCGATGAGGAACATCACTCCGATGGTGACGCCCAGCAGTGTGAAGAAGCTCTTCAGCTTCTGCACCCGGATCTGGGCGAGTGCGAGGCGTATGGCGTCGAATAGGGGCATGGGACCAGGGGCTAGGGGCCGGGGCATTCAGCGGGAACCGGGGAACCGATGGGGAGCGGGGGCGGGGACGTCGGGGGCGGGGGGGGGGGGGTCCTCGGGGGGGGGGGGGCACCGGGGGGGGGGGGGGGGGGGGCCGGTGGGGGGGGGGGGGCCGCGGGGTGTGCCGTCCCCGCTCCCGTCCGCTCCCTGAATCCCGCTCGCCCCTGGCCCCCAGCCTCCGGTCCCTACGCCAACCCCACACGGCTCACGAACGTCTCGCGCCGCTCGTCGGACGAGATGCGGCCGTCGCGCAGCACCACCACGCGGCGCGCGTGGGACGCGATGTCCGGCTCGTGCGTCACCATGATCACCGTCTGTCCGCCGTCGGCCAGCGTCTCGAAGACGCGCATGATCTCCTCCGACGTCTGCGAGTCGAGGTTCCCCGTCGGCTCGTCGGCGAGCAGGATCGCCGGGTTGTTCACCAGCGCGCGCGCGATCGCCACGCGCTGCCGCTGCCCGCCGGAGAGCTCGTTGGGGCGGTGGTCCATGCGGTTCGCGAGCTGCACGCGGTCCAGCGCCTCCGCCGCGCGCCGCCGCCGCTCGGCCGCCGGCACGCCGGCGTACACGAGCGGCAGCTCCACGTTGTGCAGCGCGCTCGCGCGCGGGAGCAGGTTGAACGTCTGGAAGACGAACCCGATCTCCCGATTGCGCACCCGCGCCAGCTCATCGTCGCGCATCTGCGACACGAGCTGCCCGTTCAGCCAGTACTCCCCGGCGTTCGGGGTGTCGAGGCATCCGATGATGTTCATGAACGTGGACTTCCCGGACCCCGAGGGGCCCATGATCGCCACGTACTCGTTGCGGCGTACGGCGAGGTCCACGCCGCGCAGCGCGTGCACCACCTCGCCGCCCATGTCGTAGTCGCGGCGGATGCCGCGCGTCACGATCACCCAGTCCTTCCCCGGGGTGGCGCCGAGCGTGTCGGTGATGGCCTGTCGCTCGGCGGTGGTGCTCAGCCCCGGGTTTCCGATGTCCGCGCTCACGCCTTCGGCTCCTTCTTGGATTGGTCTTCCTTCTTCGCTTCCCGCACGAGGGAGCTGTCCTTCAGCTCGCGGATCGCCTGATAGCTCCCGGCGACGATCGTCTCCCCCTGCTGCACCCCGCTCAGCACCTCGAAGTACTCCTCCCCCGCGATGCCGATCTTGACGGGGCGGAACGACACCCGGCCATCCTTCCCCACCACGAACACTCCCTCGACGTCGCGCTTCCCGACCTCCTTCGTGGGGCGCTTGCCGAGCGCCACCTGCGCCGAGTCCTTGTTCTCGTTCGCCTCGTGCTCGCGCACGGTGAGCGCGATGATCGGGATGCTCAGCACGTTCTTGCGCGTGTCGGTGACGATCTTCGCCGTCGCCGAGAAGTCCGGCTTGGTGTCCGGGGGCGGGTTCAGGAGCTGCACCTTCACCTCGTAGTCCACCGCCTGGTCGCTCGTGTTCGCCGCCGTCTGCGTGGGCGTCTGGAGCGAGCTGTTGGAGATCTCCACCACGCGACCCATGAACGTGGTGTCGGGGAAGGCGTCGATCTCCACGAGGGCCGAGTCGCCGACGGAGATCCGCGCGACGTCGGTCTCGTCCACCTTCACCTTCGTCTCCAGCACGCTCATGTCGCTGATCGTGAGCAGGAGCGCGGCGTCCTTGTTGAACGTCCCCTGGACCGCGGTCTCGCCCTGCTCGACGTTGAGCCGGGTGACGCGCCCGCTCATGGGGGCGTTGATCGTGGTCTTGGCGAGGCTCGACTGCGCGTTCCGGAGCGCCGCCGCGGCCTGGTCCACCTGGTGCTGGGCGGAGTTGTACAGCGCCTGGTTCACGTCCACCGTGGTCCGGAGCTGCTCCATCTGCTCATCGGACACGAGGGTGGGGTTCGTCTTCCGGATCTGCTCGGAGCGGCGCAGCGCGCTCTGCGACTGCTCGAGGTTCGCCTTGGCGCGCATCATGTCCGCCCGCGAGCTGGCCACGAGCGCGGCCTGGCGCTGCACGTCGGCCTGGTACGTGGACGGATCGATCTGGAGGAGGAACTGCCCCTTCTTCACGACGTCCCCTTCCTTCACCGCGAGCCTGACGATGCGCCCGCTCACGTCGGAGGAGATGTCCACCTTCGTGCGCGGCTGCACCTGCCCGCTCGCGGTCACCGACGCCACGAGGTCGCGGCGCTGGACCTTCTCCTCGCGCACCTCCACCGCCTTGTTTCCGCGCTTGGCCGCGGCCAGCGCCAGCACGCCCACCACCAGCAGCGCCAGGATTCCCAGGATGCCCCACTTCGTCCGTCGACTCATGGTATTCCTCTGTTAGCGGAGGGGCCGGCCCACCGCGCTCTCGAGCGCGGCGAACGCCTTGTGATATTCGTAGACCGCGTTGATCCGGTCGTTCTCTGCGCGCTCGAAGCTGGCGCGGGCGTCACTCAGGTCGAGGAACGTGGCCGCGCCCACGCGGTAGCGCGCCTCGGCCAGCGCCAACTCCTCGCGCGCCTTCGCCGCGTTCCGCTGCTGGAGGTCCACCGTCTTGGCCTGCGTCACGAGCGTGAGGTACGCCCCGGTGACGTCGGCGGTGAGGGCGAGCTCCTGCTTCCTGATGTTGTAGCGCGCGTCGTTCCGCTGCGCCTCCGCCTCCTGCACCCGCTCCTCGCGCTGGAAGTTGTCGAAGATCGGGAGAGAGAGCATGGCCTGAATCGAGAACGGCTGCTTGGTGAAGTTGAAGGGGAACTGGTTGTTCGCGGCGCGGATCTGGGCGGCGTCCACCGGCTGGAGGCGCGACGTGCACCCGGCGCCGAGCGGCGCGAGCCCCGCGCCGGTGCGGATCGAGTCGTTCACCGCGCACTGCGCGAGCCCCTGCTGGTACTGGAACTGCGCCCCCTGCACGAGCACATCGGGGTTCGAGTACTCGTAGGTGTACCCGCCCCACCCGGTGGTGAGCTGCAGCGTGGGCAGGTAGTCCGAGCGCGCCGACTTCACGCCGAGCGACGCCACGCGGTCGCGCGAGCGGAGCGCGACGAGCCCGGGGTTCTTCTGCCGCGCGAGGTCGAGCACGGAGTCGAGGGAGAAGGTAGGCGCGCGCACCTCGAACGAGGTCGTGAGGCGCACGTTGGGCGGCTGCGGCACGCCCATGTCCTGGAAGAGGCGGAGCTTGTCCACCTCCACCTGGTTGCGCGCCTGGAGCGCGGCCACCTGGGCCTGCCCGAGCGCCACCTCGGCGCGGTTGATGTCGAGCTGCGTCCCCGAGCCCACCGCCGCCTTGGCCTTCGCCAGCTCGAGCTGCACCGAGGCCTGGTTCACCAGCGTGTCCTGCAGGTCCGCCTTGGCCGCATCCTGGAGCACGGTGAGGTAGGCCTGCGCCACGCCGGCGCGCACCGTCTCCGCCGAGCCGGAGATGTCGGCCTCTGCCGCGCGCACCCCGGCGGCCTCGATCTTCGGCTGCAGGAAGGTGTTGGCGTTCAGCTTGTAGGTGAGACCGAGCCAGAAGTTCGACTGGTAGATGTCGGAGTTCACGTCGAACGTGACGCCGTTGATCGGCGTGGAGCCCTGCTGCCGAAACTCGCCCTGGAGCTGCGCGTCGAGGCGGGGGAGCAGCCCGCCGTACGCGGCGCGCCGCTTGGCGGCGGCGGTCTGGCGATTGTTCACCACCGAGAGGTGGTCGGGGTTGTTGCGGAGGGCGAGCGTGGTCGCCTCCTCCAACGTCAGCACCGGCCCGCTGGTGGTGTCGGCCGTGGTCGCCGGCCCGCTCGTCGTGTCAGCGGACTGCGCCTGCGCCGCTCGCCCGGACAGGGCGGCCATGGCGGAACAGAGCGCTGCCGCGACGAACCTGGGGGATCGCATCGTGAAGTGTCCTCGCATGGTGTCTGGCAGACCTACGACGGGGCGTACGCGACGGTTTCACCGAAGTCTGACAAAAAAAAGCGCCCCGCCCGTCAGGGCGGGGCGCCTGCGGACCCCGGCTCAGCGCGGCGGCTCGTCGCGGGTGGCGGTCAGGCCGCGCGCATCGAGCGACACCTTGAGCACCCGTCCCGCGTCATCCACCCAGATCTGCCGCGTCGCGCCGCCGGGCTCGGCGAGCACGAGGTGACGCGCGGCAATGGCGCGACCGCCGATCGTGACCCGGTCCGGTCCCACCAGCTTTACGCGCATGACCACCTGCGTGTTGCGGCGCGGGATGACCACCGGCACCGTCCCCCCCGCGCCGCCGAGCCGCTCGGAGCGCTGCGCGAGGAAGTAGTACTGATGGAACACGTCATCGTCCAGCACCAGCGCGCCGTCGGACACCACGTACTCCTTGGTGGACTCGCCGCGCGGCGTCTTCACCTGCGCGCTGAAGCGACCGCGCCCCACGAGCCCCTTGAGCCGCTCCTGTACCTCGTCGCCCGACCGCACCTCGAGTTGATAGGCGAGCGGCGCGAACGAGTCATCGGCGCGGAGCGCCGGGGAGAGGCGCTGCGTGTCCACGTCCACCGTGGCGCTGGCGACGTACACGTCGCCGCCCGGACCGGCCGTCTTGCGGATGGTGAACGTCTCGTGGCCGATCCGCTGGCCATCGCGCGTGATGGTGAACGTCCCTTCGTCCACCACCGACACCTGCGCCGGGGACGGGGACGGCACGGCCAGCAGCGTCGCGGAGAGAAGGCTCAGGTATCGCATATTGATGGATGATACCCGGCGGGAGGGGCGAGGGTTCATGCGACCGGGGCGGGGGTGAGGAATATGCGCTCGCCGATGCGGTCCCGGATTCGCTCGTAGATGGCCCGCCCCTTCTCGGGCGTGGCCAGCGTGGGGCGCCCGATGGAGCCGGCGCTCTCCTTCGGGACGCGCAACCGCCCCCGCCGGTAACGCCGCAGCGACTCGCGCGTGACCATGAAGTCCTGCGCCCACTCCATCCGCACGAGTTGCGGGGTCAGGTAGAGGAGGAGCGAGGTGTCGGCCTCCCCCCCGTGCATGTGCTCCCCCTGGCCGTCGAGCAAGTCGTCGATGCGCACGGCATAGATGTCCACCACCCGGACGCGGGCCACCCTGGTGATCAGGGTGTCCAGCGCTTCCTGGTGCGCGTCGTAGTCGTGGGCGGTGAGGAGGATAAATTCCCGGAAGCCCGAGTCCTCCCAGGAGCCCAGGAGGTCGTTGAGCATGCGGTGCAGGGTCTTGCGGCGCATGCCGGCGTTTCCGGGGTAGTCACGTTCGGCGGGGATGTTCACGCCGTACTCGATGGTGGGGGCACGGATCACGCCGGTGGTGGCGGAGAAGTCGTCCGCCAGCCGCTCGGCAATGATGGTGGCGGATCCCATCGGCAGGTGCGGCCCGTGCTGCTCGCACGTGCCCACCGGGACGATGAGCCGGGGGTCGGCGGCGATGATCGCCGCGACCTCGGCGGGACCGAGCTCTTTGAGGCGCCGCGGCGTGGCATCGCCGGCGCGGGGGGGAAAGCTCATTTCGGCTCGCAGTGCAGTGCAACGGATGCGCCAGCGCGCGTCCTGGTCGCGAGCGGGCACGCGCCTCTGGGTGGTGACCGCCGGGGTGGCGCTCGTGGCCGGGGCCTGGTGGCTCCGGAGTCCGCGCATACGCTACCTCGCCGTCGCCGCTGCCGCCACCGGGCTCGCCGCGCTCGTGACGCTTCGCGGCAGACCGCGCCGCGCCTACTGGGCGGCGGGGGGCGTGGCCGCGCTCGCGATGTTCGTCGCCATCGCCGCGGTGGCGCAGCGCACCCTCCGTCGCATCGACGTGGACTGGCCGCGCTACCGCGACGCGCTGGTGCTGCACGGCGAGTCCCGGCTGGACGATGCCTTCCGCACCACGGCACGCGGGCTGCGCGCCACCGCGGCCGCCGCGCTCGATGCGCCGCTCGATCCGCCGGGAGCGTTCGCCGCGGCGCGTCAGGCCATGCGCCACCATCCGGGGGAGGGGCTGGTCATCTACTTGGGGGGCAATCCCCTGGCGTGGGCGGGGCGTGTGGTCGTTCCCACGGACTCGCTCACGGCGCCGATCGGCGTGGTGTACACGCCGTTCTACGTGACCATGTACGCCGCCGCGACGCGCGGCGAGACGCGCGCCGTCGCCACGGCGGTGCTCCAGGCCGATCCCCCGGGGGACCGTCTGGTGCCGGCGGTGGCGAACCGCATCGCCCGGGTCGTGGATCTGAGCACGTTCGACGCGCGCTCCCGCCGCCCGGCCACGGGCCCTGGCGGGGGGGTGGCGTTCTCCCCGCACGGGGACACGCTCGTCGTGGCGCGCGCCATCGCGCCGGGGCCTGAAGAGGCGCGCTTCGCCGCGCTCGGGCGGGTGCGCGAGACGGGGACGGTGGTGCTCGCCCTCGCCGCGATCCTCTTCCTGGTCGTCGCCTGGCGCGGCGAACGCTCCGTCGCGTGGCGTCTCGCGCCGCTCGGCGTCGCGCTGCTGGCGGTGTGGCTGCTCCCGCTGAGCGGCTTCTCCAGCGGCTCGGTGTTCTTCGACCCCACGGTGTACTATGCGGAGCTCGGGGAGGCGTTCACGGCCAGCGTGGGAGCGCTCATCCTCGCGGCGGCGATCGTGCTCCTCGCGCTGCTCGTGGTGCTGCGCGGCCACGGACGCATCCCGCCGCGTGGCGCCGCGCTCGCCCTGGTGGTGGCGATCATGGCCGGGGGGCCCTTCCTCCTGCGCGCGCTGTCGCGTGGGGTGTCGCCGCCCCCCGGCGGGGTGACCACCACCCTCTGGCTGGCGTGGGAGATCGCCCTGTTCCTCGTCGCGGCTGCGCTGCTGGTGGCCGCGGCCACCGCCGGCGGTGCGGCGCTCGGTCGCGCGCGCGGACTCCCTCCGGCGGTGGCCCCGATCCTCGCCGCCGGCGCGGCGCTTCTCGGACCGGTGGTCCTCCGTCCGCCGGGCATCTGGCCGCAGTGGTACACCGTGCTCTGGATCGTGGCCATCGGCGCGCTCGCCCTCACGCGCCCGCATCGCCGCGCGGTGATCACCGCGGCCACCGTCGCGGCGCTCGGCGCCACCACGCTCGCGTGGAACGCCGGCGTGCGCGGGCAGGCGGCGCTCGCCAATCGCGACGTGGGGGGGCTCGGCACGGTGGAGCCCGACGTCGTCGCCGTGCTCCAGCGCTTCGGCGACATGATCGCCGACGACGCGCCGCCGCGCAGCGAGGCGGAGCTGGTGCGGCTGTACATGCGCTCCGACCTCGTGGGCTCGGGGTATCCGGTGGCGCTCCAGAGCTGGAACGCGCGGGGGATGCTCGACGCCGAGGTCGCGCTCGACCCGATCGTGCTCCCCCGGTCCGACCTGGCGCGCGCGGTGATGGACGCCCGGGCATCGCGCGCGCGGGTGGTGCGGCAGGTGCTCGGCACGCCGGGGATGTTCGCCCTGCTCGCCGTGCCGTTCGCCGACGGGTCCGCCGCCACCGTGCTCGTGGCGCCGCGCACGAGGCTCATCCCCGACGATCCGTACAACGCGCTCCTCGGGCTCGAGCAGCGGGAGCACGGACCGCCCCCGTACTCCATCTCGCTCGCCGATCTCGAGCCCGGGCGCGTGCCGCCGAACACCACGCGCTGGTACCGCACCGGGAGCGAGTTGCACGGCGATCACGTGGTACTCACGTCGCGCGGCCCGCGCCGGGCGCACATCGAGATCGAGCTGCGGTCGCTGGCCACCCTCGTGCAGCGCGGGACGCTGGTGGTGCTCCTCGACCTCGTGCTCCTGCTCGCCCTCTGGACGGTGAGCGCGCTCCCCGATCGCGCGTTCGGCCGCTGGCTGCGAATGCGCGCGCGCCGTTGGACGCACAGCTACCGCGCACGGCTCACCGTGGGGCTGTTCGCGTTCTTCGTGGTGCCGGCGCTGGTGTTCGCGCTCTGGAGCTACCAGCGCCTGCGCGACGAGGACCGCCAGTCGCGCGACCTCGTGGTGCGCGAGACGCTCCGCACCGCCACCGGGGGGGAGGAGCCGCAGCCGCTCGACGCCGTGGGGGAGCGCGTGGGGACTCCGCTCCTCCTCTTCGAGGGGGGGGAGCTCCAGCGGGCGAGCGATCCGCTGTTCGATGCGCTCGTGCCGACGGGGCGGTTCGTGCCGCCGGCGGTGTACCAGGGGCTGCGAGAGGGGCGCGAGGTGTACGCGAGCCGGCTCGAGCGGGTGGGGGACACGCTCGCGCTGTTCGGCTATCGCTCCGCGCTGGCGCCGGGAGGGGAGACGGTGGTGCTCGCGGCGCCGGCGCGAGGGAACGAGGACGTGCTCGATCAGCGCCGCCGCGACCTGGGCGTGCTCGTGCTGTTCGCCACCGTGCTCGGCGCCCTCGGCGCGCTCTGGCTCAGCCGCGTGGCGTCGCGGTCGCTCGCGCAGCCGATCGGGAGCCTGCGCGGCGCGGCGCTCGCGATCGCCGGAGGGGAGCGTGAGCCCCCGCTCGCGCGGCGCCCGCCCGAGGAATTCGAGCCGGTGTTCTCGGCGTTCCGGCGCATGGCGGCGGACCTGGGCGCGAGCCGCGCCGCGCTCGAGTCGGCGCAGCGCCGCACGGCGGCGGTGCTGCGCAACGTGGCGAGCGGCGTGGTGGCGCTCGCCTCCGACGGCGCCGTCACGCTCGCGAACCCGCGCGCCGAATCGCTGCTCGGCGCGCCGCTCGCCGCCGGTCCGCTCATGGACGCGGTGTGCCCCGCCGTGGCCGAGCGTCTGCACGCCTTCCTTGCGCGCGGCGGCGACGAGGAGGAGTTCGAGCTCGTGCTGGCGGAGCGGCAGCTCCAGGCGCGGCTCACGCGGCTCACGAGCGGCGGTGCCGTGCTCACGCTCGACGACGTCACCGATCTCGCGCGTGCCCAGCGCGTGCTCGCCTGGGGAGAGATGGCGCGGCAGGTGGCCCACGAGATCAAGAATCCCCTCACCCCCATCCGCCTCGGCGTGCAGCACCTGCAGCGCGCGCACGGCGACAAGCGCCCGGACTTCGACGAGATCCTCGACCGCAACGCACGCCGCATCCTGGCCGAGATCGACCGGCTGGACGAGATCGCGCGGAGCTTCAGCCGGTACGGCACCGCCCCGCCGGCGCCAGCGGAGTCGGTGGACGTGGCGGCGGTGGCGCGCGACGTGGTGGAGCTCGAGCGGCTGGGGCGTGGCGCTGTCGACTGGCGCCTGACAGTGCCCGACGGGCCGGTGCTCGCCGTCGCGCGGGGGGAGGAGCTGCACGAGGTGCTGCTCAACGTGCTCGAGAACGCGCGGCTCGCGGAGGCTCGGCGGGTGGAGCTGCGCGTGCTCCCCGCCGACGGCCGGGTGCGCGTGGAGGTCATCGACGACGGGCGCGGCATCCCCGCGGCCGTGCTGCCGCGCCTCTTCGAGCCGCACTTCTCCACGCGCACCTCCGGCTCCGGGCTCGGTCTCGCCATCTCGCGCCGCCTGGTAGAGAGCTGGGGAGGCGAGATCGCGATCGCGAGTGTGGAGGGGGAGGGGACGGTGGTGAGGATTGAACTTCGGGGGGGCCTGGGACCTGGTCGCTAGACCACCGTGAAACGCGTGTGGCGTGTGGGGAACTGACGGGATGAGGGGGGAGGTACGGCGCGTGTGGGCTCGGCGGTAGAGAGAGTCCACCTACACACGAACCTACTCGCGCTCTACCTAGCTCCTCATCCCGTCAGTCTCCCACACGCGACACGCGTTTCATGGTGGTCTAGCAACCAGGTCCTACATACTCTAAGGCTCACTCCCTTCCCTCATTTCGAGCACCTCTCCGTCCGCCGCCCGCGCCACCGGCACCGCCCGCACCAGTCGCAGCAGCGAATCCGGGCTCGCGTTGAACTCGCTGGATCGGCTGAAGGCGACGATCAGGCCGTGCCGCGCGGCGAGCGTGTCGGCGAAGGCACGCGCTTCCGCCGGAGTGGGCGCGGCGGGGAGCGTCTTCGACGTGCGGCCCGCGTGGAAGTACAGCGCCGTGGGATAGTTGGTGAACAGCGGGCGCCCCGCACCGTGCTCGCGCACCCACGCGACCAGCCGCGAGCCGCTCCACATCACGTCGGCGTAGTCGTCTCCCGTCTCCAGCGCGTACGTGGCGTCATCCACCAGCACCGACGCCGACGCCGCGCACCACGCCGCTACGAGCAGCGCGGCGGCGACGCGCATCGGCGCGCGCCACCCGCGCCAGAGCACCGCCAGCGCCGTGGCCACGCCCACATCCACCAGCAACATCACCGGCGCGAGCAGCCGCTCGTCGAGCGGGATCCCCGGATCGGCGAGCAGGCGCGACGCGA
>CAMLEQ010000026.1 GCA_946479015.1 uncultured Gemmatimonadota bacterium
TGCTCGCGACGCAGAACCCGATCGAGCAGGAAGGCACCTATCCGCTCCCCGAGGCGCAGCTCGACCGCTTCCTGTTCAACATCTGGATCGGCTACCCCACCGAGGAGGAAGAGGTGGGGATCCTGCGCGCCACGACGGCGATCGACGACACCGAGCTCCGCCCGGTGCTCGACGGCGAGGAGACGCTCGCGATCCAGCACGCGGTGCGCGAGCTCCCGGCCTCGGAGCCGGCGCTGCGCTACGCGGCGTCGATCGCTCGCGCCACGCGTCCCGACGGCGCGACGCCTCCCGGCATCGTCAAGCAGTTCGTTCGTTGGGGCGCGGGGCCGCGCGCGGGACAGGCGCTGATCCTCGGTGCCAAGGCGCACGCGCTGCTCCAGGGGCGGCACGCCGTCTCCCCGGAAGACATCCGCCGCGTGGCGCTCCCGGTGCTCCGCCACCGCGTGCTCGTCAACTTCGCCGCCGAGGCGGAGGGGGTGACCACGGAGCAGGTGATCAAGCAGTTGCTGGAGCACGTGCCGGCACCGTCGAGCAAGCTCGGGCTGTAGCTGGCGGCCGGATGTCCCTCGCTACGTTCGCACCCGTTCTCGACGCCGTGCGCGGGATCGGGTGGCCGGCGCTCCGCCGCGTGCGGAGCGCCGTACCCGGCCCGCACGTCTCGCGCGTGCGCGGCACGACGGCGGAGTTCGTCGAGCACCGCGCTTACCGGCAGGGAGACGAGCCGAAGCGCATCGACTGGAAGCTCGTCGCGCGCACCGAGCGCGTGTACATCCGCCTCTCGCAGGAGCGCGCGATCCAGCCGACGATGCTCCTCCTCGACGCGAGCGCGTCGATGGCGTTCCCCGCGCCGGGGAACGACAAGTGGGAGCACGCGCGGCGCATCGGGATCGGCCTCGCGGCCGTCGCGCGCCACAGCGGCGACCCGGTGGGGATGCTGGTGTCGCACGTGGACGGGCGGCGCGTGGTGGAGCCGCGCACGCGGCGCACGGTGCTCGAGGAGATGATGCATGCCGTGGATGTCGCTCCCTCGGGCGCGCAGCCGCTCCTCCCCGCGCTGCGCGAGGCGATGCGACGCTGCCGGCGCCTGGTGATCGTCACGGACTTCCTGGGCGATGCCGACGCGCTCCTCTCCGCCACGCGCGCCTTCGTGGCCGCGGGGAACGAGGTGTACGCGGTACACGTGGTCGCCCAGGGAGAGCTCGATCCCGACCCGAAGAAGCTCCTCCTGGCCGACCCCGAGCAGCCCGAGGTACGCCGCCCGATGTCTCCTCCCGCGCGCGCGGCGTACCTGCGCCGCTTCGGCGCCTGGCGCGAGCAGCTCGCGCGCGACTGGCGGCGCGCCGGCGCGGTGTACACGATGGTCGTCCCCGGCCAGGAGCCGATGCGGCAGACGATCCGCCGCCTCACCACACCCTCCGAGCTCGCGCGAGTGTCGCGATGACCTTCCTCGCGCCGATCTTCTTCTATGTAGCGCTCGGCGTCGCCGCGGGCGCCGTGGCGCTGCACTTCATCGTCACCCGGCAGCCGACGTCGAGCCCGCTCCCCACCGTCCGCTTCATCCCCACCAGCCAGGTGCGGGTGACCACGGTGGCGCCGCTCCCCGAGGACCTGTTGCTCCTGCTCGTGCGCGTGCTGGCGATCCTGCTCATCGGCGCCGCGCTCGCGCGCCCGGTGATCGTGCCACACCGGCGCCCGCTGGCGCACGTGGTGCTCGCCGACGTGTCGCGCGCCGTGGGGAGCATCGACGCGGTGCGCGACAGCGCGCGCTCCCTCCTGAAGGAAGGGGACGTGCTGGTGGTGTTCGACTCCGCGGCGCGCGTGGTGCAGCGCGGCGCGGCCGATTCGGCGGCGCATCTCGCGCGCACGGCGCGCGAGGGGCGGCTGTCGCCCGCGCTCATCGCCGCGCTCCGCACCGCCTCCAAGATCCGCGACGCCGCCGACTCGATCGAGCTGGCGATCGTCTCCCCGCTGCGGGCGGGCGAGATGGACGGCTCCACGCAGGCGATCCGCGCGCTCTGGCCCGGGCGCGTGCGACTGGTGCGCGTGCCGGCCGCCTCCGATTCGCTCGCGCCGCCGGCGGGGATCGCCGTGCGCGCCGGCGCGGACGACCCCATCGCGCTCGCGGCGTCGGTGAACGGCATTCCGCGCGGCGACTCCACCGTGCACGTGGCACGCGGCACCGTCACGGCGGCCGACAGCACATGGGCCGCGAGCGGACGGCACACGCTCGTCCGCTGGCCCGCCACCGGCGCGCCCCCGGGCTGGGTGGCGCGCGCCAGGGTCGACACGGCGTCCGCCGTCGTCGCCGGCGAGGCTGCGCTGGTGTTCCCGCTCGAGCGGCGGTGGATGCTCGACAGCACCGTGCACGCGACGCGCGTCGCAGCGCGCTGGGTGGACGGTGTGCCGGCGGCGGTGGAGCGCGGCGTCGGTGAAGGATGCATCCGTGATGTGGCCATCCCCGTGCCCACGCGCGGCGACCTGGTGCTCCGGCCCGCTTTCGCCCGCTTCGTGCGCGCGCTCGTGGCGCCGTGCGAGGTCGTGTCCGGCGGGCTCGGCGCGGACAGCGCCACGCTGCGCGCGCTCGCCGGCGACGGAGCGCTCGCGGCGCACGACGCCGTCCGCGCGCCGGAGATCGTTGCCACGCCGCTCGTGCCCTGGCTGCTCGCCGCGGCGCTGCTGTTCGTGATCATCGAGCTGCTCGTGCGTCGCGGCTCCGCGCCCATGTGGACCGATGTCGACGAGGCGCGCGCGACGTCCACCCCAGATTCCGGAGCGGCCGCGTGACGCCGCGTGAACGCGTCCGCCGCGCGCAGCAAAAGCTCGCCGGCACCGTCGTCCTCACCGCGCTCCTGTGGGGGGCGACGCGGGCGATGGCCGTCGTCGGCCTCGCGGCGGTGGTGGACGATCTGCTCGGTCTCTCCCCGCTCGCGCGGGCGACGATCATTCCGCTCACCGTCGCGGCGGCGCTCGGTGCCGCCGTGGCGGTGCTCTGGCGCGGACGCGCCGCACGGTCGCTCGATCGCGTGGCGCTCTGGATCGAGGAGCGCGAGCCCGGGCTCCGATACGCGCTCGTCACGGCCATCGATCCCCAGATCGCGCCGGCCGCCGAGCACGCCGAGCTGCACGCGATCGCCGGCCGCGTGGACGTGGAGCGCATCGTCCGCCGCGCCTGGGGGCGCGCCCTCGGACGCGGGGTGCTGGCGTTCGTCGTGCTCGGGGCGGCGCTGGTCGTTCTCCAGCCGCGCGATCTGCTGCACGGCGCGGGGATCGCGCTCGCGCACCGACTCGGCGATCACCCTCCCGCGCCGATGGCGAACCGCCTGGCAGGCTTCTCCGCGCGCGTGGTGCCGCCGAAGTACAGCCGCCTTCCGGCGGCCACGCTCCGTGAGCCGAGCGACATCGCGGCGCTCATCGGCAGCGCCATCACCCTCGACGGTAAGGGACCGCCGGACGGGGTGACCGCGACCTGGGATTCCGGGCACCTCGCGGCGCGTGCCGGCGAGCGCGGGTGGGCGGTGGGGCTCACCATGCCGAAGAGCGCCACCGTGCTCACGCTGCACGACCGCGCGTACAAGCAGCTCGTGGCGCTCGAGCCGCGTACCGACTCGGCCCCCGACGTGCGCCTACGACTCCCCCTGCACGACACCACGTACCAGACCGTGCCGAAGGGGAAGATCCAGGTGGAGGCCGGGCTCACCGACGACATCGGGCTCGACTACGGCTACGTGGAGTACATGCTCTCCACCGGCGCCGAGGAGAGCTTCGACACGAAGCTGATCAACGGGCCGCGCATCGCCCTCGGCAACGCCCGCGAGACCACGATCCGCGCCACCATCGATCTCGACACGATGAAGCTCTCCCCGGGGAGCGTGCTGCACATCCGCGTGATCGGCTACGACTACAACGACGTGACCGGGCCGGGGCGCGGCGTGTCCGAGACGCGCACGCTCAAGGTCGCGGAGCCGGTGGACTCCACGTCCATCAACGCCGCGCCGCCGCTCCCCATCGACTCCATGTGGATCAGCCAGCGCCTGCTCAACATGCGCACCGACACGCTGATTCGCACCAAGCGCCAGTACAAGCACGAGGAGTTCGTCCACAAGTCGTCCGGCTACAGCAACGCGCAGGAGGACATCCGCAAGCGGGCGCTCGCCGTGATCGCGCTGCTCGAGGACAACGGCGTGGGCGGAAGCTTCGAGACGGAGGTCAGCAAGAAGCTGCGCGAGGCCGTGGACCTCATGTGGACGGCGCGCGAGGACCTCGGCGTGGCGCAGCCCGACTCGGCGATGCCGTACATGAAGAAGATCCTGAAGATCCTCGACGAGATCCGGCTCGCGAACCGCTACTACCTGCGCGGGCTGCTCAAGCCGGTGGCGGTGAACATCGAGCGCGTCCGCCTCACGGGGAAGGACAGCGCGAACGTGGGCGCCCGAAGCCCGCGCGACGAGCTGCGCGACGCGAACCGCGCGCTCGCCGCCCGCCTCGATGCGGTCGCCGCGCTCGCGCACACGGCGCCATCGGCGGCCGCGGACTCGCTCGTGTACATCCGCGTGTCCGCGCTCTCGACCGCGCCCGCCGTGGCCGGCGCGCTCCAGCACGCGATCGATCTCCTGCGGAAGGGCGCGCCGGTGGACGCCGCGCTCGCGCGCGCCCGCCGGGCGCTGGAGCCACCGCCGCGGATGCTCGGCGGGCCGGCCGAGTGGGGAGGAGTGCTGCCATGAGCCAGTTCGTGTTCGCCACCGCGCGCTACGCGTCCGGCGACTGGGAGAGCGCGCCGTCGCTCCCCGAGGCGGTCATCGATGCCGTGGCGCGCTACACGACGATCGACGTCGCCCCGGTGGGCGTGTACGTGGACATCTCCACGCACGAGATCTTCAACTACCCGTTCATCTGGCTCACCGGGCACCTCCCGCTCCGCTTCACCGACGCCGAGCGTCGCAACGTGAAGCAGTACGTGGAGCGCGGCGGGCTGCTGATGATCGACGACCACAACCACGACATCACCGGCGTCTTCCACAAGACGGCGAACGAGGAGATCGAGCGGATGTTCGGCAAGATGACCCGCTTGCCGAAGGACCACGAGATCTACAAGTGCTTCTTCGTCTTCGACGACGGACCGCCGAACACGCATCACGAGCTGAACGGCTACGGGGACGACCTGCTGCACAAGTACCTCGACGCGGTGATCGTGAACGGCCGCGTGGGGCTGATCTACAGCAGCAAGGACTACAGCTCCGAGTGGAACTTCCACGCGGACACCAAGAAGTTCATGCAGCAGGACCCCACCAAGTTCGGCGTCAACCTGATCGTCTATGCGCTCACGCGCTGACACGCTGCGCGCCACGCTCGAGTGGCTGCTCCGGGCGGGGGTGATCGCACTCCTCGCGTGGTTCCTCGTGTACACGCTGCGGACGCAGCGAGAGGGCGTGGTCGAGGACGCGGCCTCGCCGACGCTCGACCGGCAGCTCGCGCGGTGGAGCACCTCGTCGTCGCCGTCGCGCGTGCAGGTGCGGCTCGACCATCCGCCGGGGGGGCGCGACCGCGACTGGCTGGGCGCGCTCACAGGCGCCGGCACCGCGGTGGCGTGGAGCGGCCCGAAGCTCGCGCCGACGGCGATCGCCATCGAGCCGCGCGCCGATCCGCAGCGCGGCGTGGACGTGAGCGTGGCCGCCCCGGAGAGCGCGACCGTGGTGCTCGCGGACACGCTCGGGGTGCTGGACAGCGCGCGCGCCACGCGCGACGGCGTGCGCGGCTACATCCCCAAGCCGCGGGCGACGGTGGACGCGATCGTGGGGCCGGTGGCCGCGCGCGCGGCGCGGCGCGACTCGCTGGAGCTGCGGCGGCTGTTCGTGGTGGGGGAGGCGGGGTGGGAGGGGAAGTTCACCATCGCCGCGCTCGAGGAGCGCGGGTGGAAGGTGGACGCGCACCTCGCGGTGTCACCGAAGGGTGACACGCACCAGGGAAAGTTGGCGGAGCTCGACACCGCGCACTACTCCGCGGTGCTCGCGCTCGACAGCACCGCCGCGCGCTACGCCGGCCGGATCGCGTCGTTCGTGCGGGAGGGGGGCGGGCTGGTGCTCTGGTCTCCCGCCGCGCGCGTGCGCGCGCTCGCCGCGATCGCGCCGGGAGGCGCGGGCACCGTGGTGGAGGACGAGGGGGACACTCCGCCCGACAGCGCGCCGCGCTCGGCGCTGGAGATCACGCCGATCACCTCGCTCGCGCCCGATGCGGTGGTGCTCGAGCGGCGGGGGGACGCGGTCACGCTCGCGGCGCGCCGCGTGGGGCCGGGGCGCGTGATCGAGACGGGCTACACGGACTCGTGGCGGTGGCGCATGGCCGGTGGACCGGATGCGCTCGACCGCCATCGGGCGTGGATCTCGGGGCTGGTGTCGCTGGTCGCCTTCGCGCCGCACCACCCGCTCGCCGCCGTGCCGAGCGATGCGGCGCCGCTGGCGTCGCTGATCGACCGGCTGGGGGCACCATCCACCACCGTGAGGCGGGCGTCGCTCGATCCGGCGGTGGTGGCGCGCTGGGTGTTCGGGATCCTGTGCGCGGCGCTGCTGGTGGAGTGGGCCTCGCGGCGACTGCGCGGGGTGAAGTGAGAGCGTAGCGTCCCTGGCGTCGCCGGCGCGCGCGGCAACTCCCGCCACGCGCCGGCGCTCGCAGGCTACATCGCGTCGAGCGCTGCCTTCGCGTCGGCCTGGTAATGCGGGTCGTTATAGTCGCGAACCGGCGCCTTCAGCGTCGCCTCGAACTCCGCACGCGCCGAGTCCTTCTTGCCTTCGTCCGCATAGATCCGGGCGAGATCAAGGTGGTGGATCGCACGCGTTGGCTCGATCGCGATCGCGGCGAGCAGATTGCGCTCGGCTTCCTCCCAGGTGGCGTTCGCGAACAGCTTTCCGCCGGTCATCGAGTTCGCCATCTCCTGCGTGAAGTGGCCGAGGCGCATGTACTCGGCGTCCCAGAGCGCGAGCACGTGCAGGCACCCCGGGTGCTTCGGGGCGATGGCGAGACAGGCTTCGGTCTCCTTGTGGATCTCCGTGGCGTACGGCAGGCGCTCCATGGAGGGAATCGTCAGCGCGATGCGGCCGAGCGCCTCGGCCAGAACGAAGTGCGCCTGCGCATCCTTCGGCGCGCGGGCCACCGCGCCGCGGGCGTGGTGCTCCGCGTCCTTCAGCAGCGCCTGGGCGTGCTCGCTCGACGAATCGTACTCGGCGAGCTCCGCTTCCACGCGCGAGGCGCGCCAGAGCGCGTCGGCGTCCGTGGAGTCGGCGGCGATGGCCGCGAGGTAGTGGTGCAGCGCCTCCGGTGCGCGGCGGTCTGCGTAGGCCGCATCGCCCTCGGCGATGTGCTTGGCCGCCGATTGCGCATGGGCGGCGGCCGGGAGGGCGAGCGCCAGGGCGAGCGTGGCGACGGACGTCAACGAACGAGACATCAGGAATCCTCCATTGGGGTGCCGAAAGAGAGACCGACCCCCTTCGCGCGCCCCCTACCCGGTGATCGGCGGCAGCGGGGATCGAAGAGGGGACTCAGGGAACCGGAGCCTCTCGTGCGTCTGGTGAATGCGGGGCGGCACTCGCACCGCTTGCGCGAACGTTCGCGGCACCACACCACGAGAGAGCAGCGACGTGAGAAACGACCTGCACGACGACCGACTCCGTTACGGCGGCTGGGTGACCTTCGGGTGGCGCTCGGCGAGGGTGATGTTTCCCGACTTCCCGGAGCTCGACGCCCGCGCCCGCTGCGGCGCGGGCTTCGACGATGCGATCCGCGCGCAGCTCGCCCGTCACATGTCGGAGTTGATCGAGAGCGGGGCGCCGCTTCCATCGCCGAGCATCGTGCTCGGCCGCGACGGCCGTCCGGTGCGCTGGTACACCGTCCGCCGCCCCGGCTGAAGCAGGCCGCTCTCCTGGCGTGCGGTCAGTCTCGAGGGGCGGGCACCGCCGTCAGCGCCGCTCGAGCGCATCTCTGATGTCGAGCAGGATCTCGAAGTAGAGCTGCTCCCGCCGGTACGCGATGTCGAGCGCCGTCATCTGCGCGGTGTCGCCGGCGTCCCGGGCGCGGTCGAACGCCTCGCGGTACAGGTCGTCCAGGTTCGCGAGCACGCGGTCGCGAGAGCGCGACAGAGGCATGGTGTCGAGGATGTGCGGGAGGAGCCCCGACCACTCGCGCACCGGGTCGGTGGGCGCGGTGAGGTCGGACACGCCGGGGACAAGGCGCCTGGCGAGCCCGAACATCGAGCGTCGGGATGTGGGCGAATCGGCCACACAAACAGGACACGTGGGGGCGAGAAATCCCCTATGCGGAGGGCGGTCCCTCGGCCTCGAGATCCTCACCACGGTAGATGCACCCCGAGGTGCACGTCTCGCGCACCGTCACCTGGCACAGCCCCGGCAGCCTCGGCGCGAGCCGCATCCAGATCCAGCGCGCGAGCACCTCGCTCGTGGGGTTCTCGAGCCCCTCGATCTCGTTGAGGTAGCGGTGGTCCAACTGCTCGTGCAGCGGCTGGAACGCCTCCTTGAGCGTCGCGAAGTCCATCACCCAGCCGGACTCGGGGTCCACGGCGCCGCGCACGTGAATGGCGATGCGAAACGAGTGACCGTGCAGGCGCGCGCACTTGTGCCCTGGCGCGACGTGCGGCAGGCGGTGCGCCGCCTCCACGGTGAACTCCTTGAACAGCTCCATGGTCTATCGGATGCCGAGGATCTTGTGGGTCTGGATGCTCAGGCGCCACCGCGGGTGCGCGAGGCAGTACTCCAGCGCCAGGCGCGTGTTGCGCTCGCGCTCCGGCCCGTCCATCGGCTGGAGGAGAAAGTGCCGGAAGTCGAGCGACTCGAGCGCCGATGGATCCTCGAGACCGGCTTGAGGGAAGACGAGCTTCAGCTCGTCCCCCGCGCGCAGCGCGAGCGGTGCTCCCGCCTTGGGGCTCATGCAGATCCAGTCCACTCCCGCGGGGGGCCGAAGCGTGCCGTTGGTCTCGACGGCGATCAGGAAGCCGCGCGCGTGCAGCGCCTCCACCAGCGCTTCGTCGAGCTGGAGCAGCGGCTCCCCGCCGGTGCAGACCACGAACGGGCGCGCGGACGCCGCGTGCTCGCGCGGCCAGTGGCTCGCCACCGCAGAGGCGAGCGAGTCCGCCGTGTCGAACCGGCCGCCGCCGTCGCCGTCGGTACCGACGAAGTCGGTGTCGCAGAAGCGGCACACGGCCGTCGCGCGGTCGCGCTCGCGCCCCGTCCACAGGTTGCAGCCGGCGAAGCGGCAGAACACGGCGGGACGCCCGACGTTCACTCCCTCTCCCTGCAACGTGTAGAAGATCTCCTTCACCGCGTAGCTCACGCGCCCGCTCCTCGCTTCGCGCGGTACGGCGCGGGATCGGCGATCCCGTTCTCCGCGAAGCCGCGCAGGCGCAGCAAGCACGCATCGCACTCGCCGCAGGCGGCGCCATCGGGGCCAGGGTCGTAGCAGCTCCGGGTGGCGCCGAGGTCCACGCCGAGCGCCATCGCCTCGCGGATGATCTCCGCTTTGGTGAGGTGCAGCAGGGGCGCGTGGATCGTGACGCGGAGCTGCCCTTCGACTGCCGCCTTCGTGGCCACGTTCGCCAGCCGCTCGAAGGCGGCGATGAACTCCGGGCGGCAGTCGGGATAGCCGCTGTAGTCCACGGCGTTCACGCCGAGGAAGATGTCGCCGATCCCGAGCGTCTCCGCCCACGCGAGCGCGAGGGAGAGGAAGATCGTGTTGCGCGCGGGGACGTACGTCACCGGGATCCCGGCGGCCATTTCGTGTGCGGAGCGGTCCTTGGGGACCGGGATGTCCGCCGTGAGCGCGGAGCCGCCGAAGCGCCGGAGGTCGAGGTCGAGCACCACGTGCTGGGCCGCCCCCGCGCTGCGCGCGACCTCCTCGGCGGCGCGGAGCTCGGCGTCGTGGCGCTGGCCGTAGCGGATCGTGAGCGCGTGCGCCTCGAAGCCGCGAGAGCGGGCGATGGCGAGCGTGGTGGCGGAGTCGAGGCCGCCGCTCAGAAGGACGACGGCGCGGAGTGGAGTCGGCATGGGCATGTCCGGGAAATATGCCGGCGCGCAACGTGTGGAAGTAGCGTCACCGGGCGAGCTCGGCTTCCGCGACGGCATCCGCCGGCCGTGTAGGGGGGCTCCAGGCGCGGGGTGTCCCTCAATCATGCGTACTCCACTTTCCTTCGACGCGGCTCGCGCGCACACGCGGCTCGTAGTGCTCGCGGCGGCCGCGGCGACTGCCCTGGCCATTGCCGCCCAGCCGGCGTTCGCCCAGCAGCAGAGCCTCCCGCCGGAAGTGGCGGGGGACCCCTCGATCTTCGCCCCGCTCCCGCTCCCGACGCCGAACGAATACCGGATGGCCGACGGGCGCCCGGGACCGAGATACTGGCAGAACCGCGCCGACTACGACATTCGGGCGACACTCGACACGGCGACGAAGACGCTGCGCGGGCACCTCGTGCTCCGGTACACCAACCACTCGCCGGCCGCGCTCGATCACATCTGGCTCCAGCTCGAGCAGAACGCGTTTCGCCCGGACGCGATGAGCCGGCTGCTGCACGGGAGCGACTCGCGCTTCGGTGTCGACCAAGCCGACGGAGGGGACGTGATCGAGCACGTCCAGCAGCTCGTGGGCAAGAAGCTCGTCGCGCTCGACACGGTGGTGAATGGAACGATGATGCGCGTCGCGCTCGCCGCACCGCTGCCGTCGGGGGGAACCGCGACGCTGAACATCGCGTGGCACTTCCAGGTGCCGGTGCACGGGGCGGACCGCATGGGGCGCGATGGCTCGCTCTACGAGCTGGCGCAGTGGTATCCGCGCGTGGCCGTCTACGACGACGTGCGCGGTTGGAACACCGACCCGTACCTGGGGCAGGGGGAGTTCTACCTCGAGTACGGCGACTTCGCCTACGCGGTGACCGTGCCGGCGGGGTACATCGTGGCCGGCACGGGGGTGCTCGACAATCCGAGAGAGGTGCTGACGCCGACGCAGATCGCGAGACTCGCGAAGGCGGCGAAGTCGGATTCGGTGGTGCGCATCGTCACGAAGGCGGAGCTCGAGAGCGGCGCCGCGCGTCCGCGCGCGACGGGGACGCTCACCTGGCGCTTCAGCGCGAAGAACGTGCGCGACGTGGCGTGGGCCGGCGCGCCGGATTACCTGTGGGACGCGTCGTCGTGGAGGGGGATCCTCGCGCAGGCGTACTACCGCCCCTCCGCCGCCGACCTGTGGAACGACGCGGCGGACCAGGCGCGGATGTCGATCATGGAATACTCGGAGCGCTGGTACCGGTACCCGTACCCGCAGATCTCCGCGGTCGAGGGGCCGGTGAGCGGGATGGAGTACCCGATGCTCGCCATGGAGGCGCAGTGGAAGACCCCGCGCGAGCTGTACAACGTGGTCACGCACGAGATCGGGCACAACTGGTTCCCGATGATCGTCGGCTCGAACGAGCGGCTGCACGGATGGATGGACGAGGGGTTCAACACGTTCATCAACGCGTTCTCCGAGAACCGGCGCTTCGCCGACCGGCACCCGGAAGTGGAGAACCGCGAGACGACGGAGAAGGGGCTCACGGTGGGAGTGACGGAGCCGGTGGACGTGCCGCCGGACCGGATCCCGGGGCAGTTGGTCGGCTACACGCAGTACACGAAGCCTGCGGCGGCGCTGCGTCTGCTGCGCGACGAGATCCTGGGGCCGGCGGTGTTCGACTCGGCGTTCCGCGCGTACATCGCGCGCTGGGCGTTCAAGCACCCGACGCCGGCGGACTTCTACCGCACCATGGAAGACGTGAGCGGGCGCCGGCTGGACTGGTTCTGGCGCGAGTTCTTCGTGGACGGCGACCGGTTCGACCAGGGGATCGACACGGCGTTCGTGCGCGTGCAGGGGGCGGACTCGATCTTCATCGTGGCCATCGGCAACCACGCGCGCGGGGTGCTGCCGGTGTACCTGCACATCACCTATTCCGACAGCACGACGAGCGACTTCCACGTGCCGGCGGAGGTGTGGGGGGCGGTGGGGCCGCGCTTCGTGCTCGGCTTCATCGTCAAGGGCAAGCAGGTGGTGAAGCTCGAGCTCGACCCTGACCACCACCTCATCGACTCCAATCGCGCGAACGACGTCTGGCACGCGCCGCCGTCGTCCGGCGGTTCGCCGAACGTAGGGTCGTAGTAGGCGCGGCTCCTCTCGAGCTCCTCGGCCGGGCGGCGCTCGCGCGCCTCGGCCGGGGCGAGTTCCGCTCTGGCTCCTCGGCCTCGGCGCCGGGGGCCACGCGCCGAGGAAGTCTCTGACGCAGCGAGCCACCGGGTGAACAGCGACACCCGGTGGCCCATCTCGTCATGTCCGGGTCACGGCCGATCCGTCGCTCGGTGCCGTGCCCACCTCGCGACCGAGCACCCGCGCGACGACGCTCTCCACCACGTCTCCCGTGGTCGCCCCACGCCCCGCCACCGCCACATCCGGTGTGAGCACCCCGGCGGCCACGGTATCCTTCACCGCCTCCTCCACCACTGTCGCCTCCTCCTCCAACCCCAACGAGTGCCGCAGCAGCAGCGCCGCGCTGAGGATCGTCCCGATCGGGTTCGCCTCCCCTCGCCCCGCGAGATCCGGTGCCGACCCGTGGATGGGCTCGTAGACCCCCCGCCGCGTCGTACGCCCCGGCTCGGGATCGCCGAGCGAGGCCGATGGCAGCACTCCGATGGACCCCGCCAGCACCGCCGCTTCGTCGGTGAGGATGTCGCCGAACATGTTCTCGGTCACGATCACGTCGAATCGCGACGGCCGCTGCACGAGATGCATCGCGCACGAGTCCACGAGCAGGTGATCGAGCATCACATCGGGAAACTCGTCGGCCACGACACGCGTGGCGACGCGTCGCCAGAGACGCGACGTCTCGAGCACGTTGGCCTTGTCCACGGAGGTCAGCCGCCCGCGCCGCTCGCGCGCCAGCGCGGCGGCCACGCGCACCACGCGCACGATCTCCCGCTCGTGGTACGCGCACAGGTCGCTGGCCTGCTCTCCCGCTTCGTGCCGCTCGTGCGTCTTCGATCCGAAATAGATCCCACCGGTGAGCTCGCGGACCACGAGGAGGTCCACGCCATCCAGCCGTTCGGGGCGCAGCGGCGACGCATGGTACAGCGCGGGGAGCGGCGCCACGGGACGCAGGTTGGCGAACAGCCCGAGCGTCCGGCGCAGCGCGAGGAGCCCCTGCTCGGGACGGACCGCCGCCGAGGGATCGTCCCACTTGGGGCCGCCCACGGCGCCGAGCAGCACGGCGTCCGCCGCCGCGCACTCGGCGCGCGTGGCGGCGGGGAAGGGATCACCAACCGCGTCGATGGCCGCGCCGCCGATGAGCGCCTCGCGAAACCGGAACCGCACCGCGAACCGCTCGGCCACGGCCTCGAGCACCCGCCGGGCTGCGTCGGTCACCTCGGGGCCGATGCCGTCGCCGGAGAGGAGCGCGATGGTCGCGTCGCGCACGCTCGCATCGCGCGCGCCACTATCATGGCAATGCGCGCTCATGCGACCTCCGGTCGCGCCGCGCTGCCGGCGCCGAGCGTGGACAGGTCGCTCTCCCGGCCACCCTCGTACGCCGCGATGTCGTCGACCGCTTCGAGGAGAAATCCCAGCTCGTCCACCCCGTGCAGCAGGCAATGGCGCGCGAACGGAGGCACGGGAAACTGGACCACCCGTCCGTCGGGGATCGTCAGGGTCCGTGCCTCGAGATCGATGTGCACCCTGTCGGCAGTGCTCCGACCGGGCGCGAGCAGCGCGGCGGCGATCTCCGGTGAAACCTGGATGGGCAGGAGCCCGTTTCCGAGCGCGTTCGCTCGGAAGATGTCGGCGAACTCGGTGCTCACCACGGCGCGGAACCCGGCATCGACGAGCGCCCACACGGCGTGCTCGCGCGAGGAGCCGCAGCCGAAGTTCCGCCCCGCCACGAGCACGCGCGCCTCGTGCAGCTCCGAGCGGTTGAGCGCGAAGTCGGGGTCGGGGGTGCCATCGGCACGGTAACGCCGGTCGTGGAAGGCGTGCGGGCCGAGCCCCGCGCGCGCGGTGGTGGTGAGAAAGCGCGCGGGGATGATCTGGTCGGTGTCGATGTCGTCGATGGGGATCGCCACGTACGACGATTCGAAGGTCCACGAGCGTGGATCCGCGGTATCGGTCATGCAGTCGCTCCGATGAAGTGTCTGGGGTCGGCGATCGCGCCGGCCACGGCGGCAGCCGCCGCGGTGACCGGGCTCGCGAGCAGCGTGCGCCCGCCGCTCCCCTGCCGACCCTCGAAGTTGCGGTTGCTGGTGGACACGGCGAGCTGCCCCGGACGCAGGCGGTCGTCGTTCATGGCGATGCACATGGAGCAGCCGGCCTCGCGCCACTCGGCGCCGGCTTCCGTGAACACGCGGTCGAGTCCCTCGGCCTCGGCGGCGCGCTTCACCTGCTGCGATCCGGGCACCACGAGCATCCGGACCCCCGCGGCGACGCGCCGGCCGCGCAGCACGCGGGCGGCGGCGCGCAGGTCGGAGAGCCGGGAGTTGGTGCAGCTTCCCAGGAACACGACATTCACGGGCGTGCCGAGCAGGGGCTGTCCGGGGACGAGGCGCATGTACTCGAGCGCCCGGCGCGCGGTCGCGCGCTCCGCCGCATCGGCGAGGCGCGCGGGGTCGGGGACGCGCTCGGTGATGGGGACGGCGGTGGCCGGCGTGGTGCCATAGGTGATCATCGGCGCGAGGGCGCTCGCGTCGAGCGTCATCCGGCGGTCGTACGCGGCGCCGGCGTCGGTGCCGAGCGCGCGCCAGCGGCGGACGGCCGCATCCCACGCGGCGCCGCGCGGCGCGTGCGGGCGCCCAGCGAGATACTCGATGGTGGTGTCGTCCGGCGCGATCATCCCGGCGCGCGCGCCGGCCTCGATGGACATGTTGCAGATGGTCATGCGCTCCTCCATGGAGAGGGCGCGGACGGCGCTGCCGGAGTACTCGATCACGTGCCCCGTGCCCCCCGCCACGCCGATGCGCGCGATCACCGCCAGGATGAGATCCTTGGCGCTCACGCCCGGAGGGAGGGTGCCGTCGATGCGCACTTCCATGGTGCGCGGGCGTGTCTGGAGGAGGCACTGCGTGGCGAGCACGTGCGCCACCTGCGAGGTGCCGATGCCGAAGGCCAGCGCGCCGAAGGCGCCGTGCGTGCTCGTGTGACTGTCGCCGCACACGATGGTGGCGCCGGGGCGGGTGAGCCCGAGCTCGGGCCCGATCACGTGCACGATCCCCTGGTGCGCATCGCCGAGCGGAAGGAGCGGAACGCCGAACTCCTCACAGTTGCGCGCGAGCTGCTCGAGCTGTGCGCGCGCGGCGCCGTCGAGCACGGGGAGCGAGGCGAGACCGCCGTGTCCCATGCCGGGAGTGGTGGGGGTGGTGTGGTCCATGGTGGCGATGGTGCGGTGCGGCGCGCGCACGCCGAGCCCGCGCTCGCGCAGCGCGGTGAACGCCTGCGCGGAGGTCACCTCGTGCACCAGGTGCAGGTCCACGTAGAGAATCGCGGGCGTGGCGTCGGTAGCCGGGCGCACCACGTGCGCATCCCACACCTTGTCGAACAGGGTGCGCGGCTGGCGCGGTATGCGGTCGTTCATTCGCGCACCTCCGGGGCGGCGCCCTCGTGCTCGGCCCGCACATCGGCGACGAGCCGCAGGAGCCCGCGCTCGTCCACGTGTTTCGCCGCGTCGGCCAGGGCCTTGAAGCGCTCGAACACGCAGGCGAGCGTCGCGTCGTCGAGCTCGTGCCCGAGGGCGCGCAGCCGCTCGCGGAGCGCGAGGCGACCGGAGTGCTTACCAAGAACGAGCGTCGTGCCGTCGACGCCCACGGACTCGGGGTTCATGATCTCGTAAGTCTCCCGCCGGCGGATGACGCCGGCCTGGTGGATCCCCGACTCGTGCGCGAAGGCGTTGGTGCCCACCACCGCCTTGTTCGGGGGAACGGCGACGCGCGCGCAGTCGGCGACGACGCGTGAGGCGCGCGCGAGCTCGCGCGTGTCGACGCCGGTGTCCACGCGGAAGCGATCGTGCCGCGTGCGCAGCGCCATCACGACCTCCTCGAGCGCGGCGTTCCCGGCGCGCTCGCCGAGTCCGTTCACCGTGCACTCCACCTGCCGCGCGCCGGCGCGCACGCCGGCGAGGGAGTTGGCCACCGCGAGGCCGAGGTCGTCGTGGCAGTGCGTGGAGACCACCGTGTGCGTGCCGGCCGCGAGCTCGCACACGCGCGCGATGAGCGCGGCGTAGTCGTCGGGAACGGCGTAGCCCACGGTGTCGGGGATGTTGAGCGTGGTGGCGCCCGCGTCGACGGCGACGGCGAGCACTTCGAGCAGGAAGGCCGGGTCGGAGCGCGTGGCGTCCTCGGGGGAGAACTCGACATCGTCCGCGAGCGCGCGGGCGTGCGCGACGGCGTCGGACACGCGCGCGATCGCTTCCTCTCGCGTCATCCGCAGCTTGTGCGCGAGGTGGATGTCGGAGGTGGCGAGGAAGAGATGGATACGCCGCCGGCGCGCGGGCGCGATGGCCGCGGCGCACGTGTCGATGTCGGCCTCGGTGGCGCGGGCGAGCGCGCAGATCACGGGTCCGTCGTCCCCTCCCACTTCCGTTGCGATCGCCGCCACCGCGTCGCGGTCGCCGCGCGACGCGGCGGGGACGCCGGCCTCGAGCACATCCACGCGCAGTCGCGCGAGCTGTCGCGCGACCGCGAGCTTCTCGGCGCGCGTCATCGTGCAGCCGGGTGCCTGCTCGCCATCACGGAGCGTGGTGTCGAAGATGCGAACGCGCTCGGCGGGCGCGGGAGCGGAAGGGGCGGACGGTGCCTGTTCGTCGTCGCTCGTGTGTTCGGTCGTCGGGTCGATCATCACGCCTCCCCATCGGCTTGCGACACCGCCGTGTCGGATCGCGGTGGGCGCGGCGCGTCGACGGGGCGACGGATGCCTGGCTGCTCCGCCCTCGGGCGAGGAGGGCGGGGCTCGACGCGCCGGTGCGCGTCGTGGTCGTGCGGCGACCGCATGTCGCCATTGGGATGTGTGGACATCTGGGCCTGTGCAGGTGAAGGGTGAAGGACTCACCACGGCACGACCGCATCGATGTCGAGCGGCGGATCCCACGGGGCGCGCGGGCGCGAGCGGGCCACGATGCAAACGGCCCCTCCCACACCACGTGCGGGAGGGGCCATTCGACAGCGGAGCGCCGCGCTACTCGGTCCGCCCTCCCAAGCACGAAAGCCCCCGACCGAGCTGCAGGCCGAGGGCGTTGGTAAGGAGGAGGACCGCGCGAAGTTGCATGGGCTCCAATGGTACACCGCATCTCCAGTTCGTCAAGGGGCACGTCGGTCGTACCATCGCGCGATCGCTGCGGTGGAATTCATTGTGACACGCAACGCACGTCACTTCGCCTACGAGACGCGCTAGGCGGCTTCCGGGTCGGTTCCGCGCGAGCTCCTCGGC
>CAMLEQ010000027.1 GCA_946479015.1 uncultured Gemmatimonadota bacterium
CCTGTGGGACGAGGCGAAGAACGTGAGCGCCCTCGATCGCGTGGCGCCGGAACTCCCGTGGCCGGTCTACATCGCCGGCGACGCGCGCGGCCCCGATGGCGTGGAGCGGACCTTCGGCGCGGCGCGCGCGCTCGGGCGCCTGGACGAGGCCGCGCTCGCGAACTGGATGGGCGCCGCGGAGATCTTCGTGCTCCCCGCGCGTTACGAGCCGTTCGGGCTCGGCGCGCTGGAGGCGGCGCTCGCCGGGTGCGCGCTCGTGCTGGGGGACATTCCCAGCCTGCGCGAGGTGTGGGGGGATGCGGCGCTGTTCGTGCCCCCCGGTGACGATGGCGCGCTCGCCGGAGCGCTGCGCGCGCTGATCGCCGACGATGCGCGCCGCGAGCGGCTCGCCCGCGCGGCGCGGGAGCGCGCCGGCCGGTACGCGCCGGCGGCGATGGCGCGCGAGTACCTGGCCGCGTACGCGGAGCTTCGCGAGCGCCGCCCCGGCTTGGCGGAGGCCGCATGCGCGTCGTGATGTTCTACCACTCGCTCGTGAGCGACTGGAACCACGGCAACGCGCATTTCCTGCGGGGCGTGGCGTCCGAGCTGCTCGCGCGCGGGCACCAGGTGCTGGTGCTGGAGCCGCGCTCCGCGTGGAGCGCGGCCGGGCTGGTGGAGGAGCACGGCCCGGAGGCGCTCGGGGCGTACCGGAGCGCGTATCCAATGCTCGAGAGCACGCGCTACGGCCCGGAGCCGTGCCTGGACGATGTGCTCGCCGATGCGGACCTCGTGCTGGTGCACGAGTGGAACGACCACGACCTGGTGCGCCGGATCGGCGAGCACCGCGCGTGCGCGGGTGGCTACCGGCTGCTCTTCCACGACACGCACCACCGCTCCGTCACCGCGCGCGACGAGATGGCGGCGTACGACCTGCGCCACTACGACGGCGTGCTCGCCTTCGGCCGTGTGATCCGCGACGTCTACCTCGAGCGGGGATGGGCGGAGCGCGCGTGGGCGTGGCACGAGGCGGCGGACGTGCGCGTGTTCCGCCCCGTGGAGGGCGAGGCGCGGGACGGGGATCTGGTGTGGATCGGCAACTGGGGAGACGACGAGCGCACGGAGGAGCTGCGCGAGTTCCTCATCGAGCCGGCGCGCGACCTGCGCCTGCGGGCGCGCATCCACGGCGTGCGCTACCCCGCGCACGCGCGCGAGACGTTGGGCGCGGCGGGGATCGAGTACGCGGGGTGGCTGCCCAATCACGAGGTGCCGCGCACGTTCGCGCGCTTCGGCGCGACGGTGCACGTGCCACGACGCCCCTACGTGCGGGCGCTGCGGGGGATCCCCACCATCCGCGTGTTCGAGGCGCTGGCGTGCGGGATCCCACTCGTCTCCGCGCCGTGGGAAGACGCGGAAGGGCTGTTCGCTCCGGGGCGCGACTTTCTCGTGGCTCGCGACGGCCGGGAGATGCGGGAGCATCTGCGCGCCGTGCTCCACGAGCCGTCGCTCGCGGCGTCGCTGCGCGCCAACGGGCTGCGCGCCATCCGCGCGCGGCACACGTGCGCGCACCGCGTCGATGAACTGCTCGCGATCGCGGCGGAACTGGGACTTCACACGGTGGGGGGGACGATCACGGCATGAGCACGGGTCTCGACATCGCGTTCTTCGGCTCCAGCCTCGTGTCCGCGTACTGGAACGGCGCGGCGACGTATTATCGCGGCATCGTGCGCGCGCTGCACGAGCGCGGGCACCGCGTCACCTTCTACGAGCCGGATGCGTACGGCCGCCAGCAGCACCGCGACATCCCCGACCCGGACTGGGCCCGGGTGGTGGTGTACCCGGGGGAAGGGGAGGACGGCGTGATGCGCGCGCTCGAGCGCGCGCGCGGGGCGGATCTCGTGGTGAAGGCGAGCGGCGTGGGCGTGTTCGACGAGCTGCTGGAGCGCGAGGTGCTGGCGCTGAAGCGCCCCGGCACCCTCGTCGCCTTCTGGGACGTGGATGCGCCGGCGACGCTCGACCGCATGGAGCGCGATGCCGCCGATCCGTTCCGCACCCTCGTGCCGCGCTACGACCTGGTGCTCACGTACGGCGGAGGGGACCCGGTGGTGCGCGCGTACGAGGCGCTCGGGGCCCGGCGGTGCGTGCCCGTGTACAACGCGCTCGATCCGGCCACGCACCACCCGGTCCCCCCCGATCCCCGCTTCGCCGGCGACCTCGGATTCCTCGGCAACCGCCTCCCCGACCGCGAGGCGCGCGTGGAGGAATTCTTCCTGGGGCCAGCCGCGCGGCTGGGCGACCGGCGCTTCCTGCTCGGCGGCAACGGGTGGGCGGACAAGCCGCTGCCGCCGAACGTGCGGGCGCTCGGGCACGTGTACACGCACGAGCACAACGCCTTCAACTGCACGCCGCGGGCGGTGCTGAACGTGAATCGCGAGAGCATGGCGCGCTACGGCTTCTCGCCGCCGACGCGGGTGTTCGAGGCCGCCGGCGCCCGCGCCTGTCTCATCACCGATGCGTGGGAGGGGATCGAGCTGTTCCTGGAGCCGGAGCGGGAGGTGCTCGTGGCGCCGGATGGCGACGCGGTGGCGGAGCACGTCCAGGCGCTCGGGGCGGAGCGCGCGCGCGCGATCGGCGACGCGGCGTACCGGCGCATCCTGGCCGAGCACACGTACGCGCACCGCGCGGCGCAGGTGGAGGCGCTGCTCGGCGCGGCGCGCGCGCGGCTGGCGGAGGTGGCGTGATGGCCGGATCGGCGCCGCTCGACATCGTCATTCTCGGCCTGTCGATCACCTCCTCCTGGGGGAACGGCCACGCCACCACGTACCGCGGGCTCGTACGCGAGCTGGCGGCGCGCGGCCACCGCGTGTGCTTCCTCGAGCGCGATGTCCCCTGGTACGCCGAGAACCGCGATCTCCCCCAGCCGCCGTACAGCCGCGTGGCGCTGTACGACAGCCTGGCGGAGCTGCGGTCGCGTCACGCCGACGCGGTGCGCGAGGCCGATCTGGTGATCGTGGGCTCCTACGTCCCCGACGGCGTGGCCGTGGGCGAGTGGGTCACGCGCACCGCGCGGGGCGCCACGGCGTTCTACGACATCGACACGCCGGTCACGCTCGCGAAGCTCGGGCGGGGGAAGTGCGAGTACCTCACGCCGGAGCTGGTGGCGCGCTACGACCTGTATCTCTCCTTCACCGGCGGGCCGACCCTGGAGCGCATCGAGCGGCGGTACGGCTCGCCCATGGCGCGCGCGCTCCACTGCGCGGTGGACGAGACGCTGTACGCGCCCATGCCGGCCGAGCGATGCTGGGACCTCGGGTACATGGGGACGTACAGCGACGACCGCCAGCCGACGCTCGAACGGCTGCTGCTCGATGCGGCGCGGCAGTGGGACACGGGGCGCTTCGTGGTGGCCGGCCCGCAGTACCCGGAGTCCATCGCCTGGCCGCCGAACGTGACGCGCGAGATGCACCTCGCGCCGCGAGAGCATCGCGCGTTCTACAACGCCCAGCGATTCACCTTGAACATCACCCGCGCCGACATGATCGCCGCCGGCTGGTCGCCGAGCGTGCGGTTGTTCGAGGCGGCGGCGTGCGGCACGCCGATCATCAGCGACTACTGGCCGGGGCTCGACACGTTCTTCGCGCTAGACGAGGAGATCCTCGTGGCCCGGACCACCGCCGACGTGCTGCGCTATCTGCGCGAGATCCCGGAGGAGGAGCGGCAGGCGATCGGTCATCGCGCCCGTCGTCGCGTGCTCGCCGACCACACCGCCGCCCACCGGGCGGCCGAGCTGGAGGGTTACGTCTCCGAGCTGCTCGCGCGCGAGCCCGCCGCATGACGGCGCGACCGGAGCGAGCGACATGACGCGTCTGCTGCAACACCAGGTACTGGCCCCATCGCACGAGCGGGAGCGCGAGATCGCGGCGCTGGGGCCGTGGTTCCACAACCTGCACCTCCCCGACGGCGCCCAGACCGCGCCGGCGCACGCGCTCGGCGACTTCCCGGCGTTCAAGTGGCGCCAGCTCGCGCCGCACCTGCCGGAGGACCTCCGCGGCTGGACGGCGCTCGACATCGGTTGCAACGCCGGCTTCTACTCCTTCGAGCTCGCGCGGCGTGGCGCGCGCGTCACCGGCATCGACGTGGAGCCGCTGTTCCTCGCCCAGGCGCGGTGGGCCGCGCGCGAGTACGCCCTCGAGGAGGCGGTCACCTTCGAGCAGATGCAGATCTACGACCTGGCCCATCGCCCCGAGCGCTACGACCTGGTGCTCTTCATGGGGGTGTTCTACCACCTGCGCTACCCGCTGCTCGCGCTCGACATCGTGACCGGGACGGTGGACCGCCTGATGGTGTTCCAGACGCTGACGATGCCGGGGGAGGACGTGTTCGACGGGGCGGGGCAGGACCGCGAGATCTGGGATCGCGAGGCGTTCGGGACGCCTGGGTGGCCGAAGATGGCGTTCATCGAGGGGGAGTTCGCCGGCGACCCCACGAACTGGTGGGCGCCGAACCACGCGGGGGTGGAGGCGATGCTGCGGTCGAGCGGGATGCGGGTGACCGGACGCCCCGGGCACGAGATCTACCTGTGCGAGCCGGAGCGCGACGTCACCGCGTGGCCGCGCGCCCGTGGACGCGCGGAGCTGCTCTCCGCCACGGGGCGGGGGTGGAGCGAGGACGGGGGCGCGGCGTGAGGGGCATGGCATGATCGTCTACCGCGGCGCGGCGCGGCGCGCGAGCGCGTCGCGGTGGCTCGGCCGCATCGCCCGCGAGCTCGACGATCGGCGCGCGGCGAGCGCGGATCACGATGCGGTGCGCGAGCTGGTGATCGAGCTCGGCGCGCTCGAAGCGGCGGTGAGCGACGCCCTGCATCCGGAGGCGGACGACGTGCACGAGCTGGACGTGGCGCTGCGCGAGATCACCGTCCTCGCGGCGCACGCGCTGCGCCTGTCGTGGGACGGCGCGGACGCACCGGCGCTCGCCGGCGCGCTGGAGCGGGTGCGGCTGGCGGTGGGCACGCTCGCGAGGGCGCGGCTGCCGCGCCTCGTTCACGCGGGCGTTCCCGAAGGCTACGCGTACTACGGGCTGTACCCGGAAGGATACCTCGAGGCGGCGCGCCGGCTCGCGCGCGAGCTGCGGCCGGAGCGGGCGATGTGCGTCGGCATCCGCGGCATCGGCACGAGCCTCGCCGCCGCGGCGCGCGCCGCGCTCGAGGGCGAGGGGTGCCGCGCGCGCTCGTGGTCCGTGCGTCCGCGGGGCGCGCCGTTCGCGCGCGAGGTGGCGCTGGCGCCGGCGCTGCGCGACGAGATGCGGGCGCACGCCGACGCGCTCTGGCTGGTGGCCGACGAGGGGCCGGGGCTCAGCGGCTCCTCCTTCGCCGCCGTCGCCGCCGCGCTGTCGGCGCTCGGCGTGCCTGACGAGCGCATCGTGCTCCTCCCGAGCTGGACTCCGGGCGGCGAGCGCTTCGTGTCCGACGCGGCGCGCCGCCGCTGGGCGCGCCACCGCAAGGTGGTGGTGTCGTTCGAGGAGGCGTTTCTCGCATCGGGGCGGCTCGCGCGCGTGCTCGGGGGCGGGGAGCTGGTGGACATCTCGGCGGGCGACTGGAGACGCCTCTGGTACGGCGATGCACAGCGGTGGCCCGCCACGCACCCGCAGCACGAGCGCCGCAAGTTCCTGCTCGCGCCGGCGCGCGCGGCCGAGCGGCTGCGCACCGAGTCGGGGCGCGCTCCCCTCGCGGCGGCGGCGCGCGACGGCGCACGGGTGGTGAAGTTCGCTGGACTCGGCCGGTTCGGCCGCGCCACCGTGGATCGGGCGCGGCGGCTGGCGAGCGCCGGCTTCGCTCCCGCTCCCATCGCGCGCGCGCACGGGTTCCTCGTGTCGGAGCTCGTGCCCGGGGTGCCGCTCGCACCCGGGCAGGGGACGCCGGGACTGGTGGAGCGTGTGGCGCGCTACCTGGCGTTCGTGGCGCTCGAGTTCCGCACCGGAGAGCTCGCGCGACGCGACGAGCTCGCGCGGTTGATCGCGGTGAACGCGGCGGAGGCGCTCGGCGCTCCGCATGCGGCCGCCGTCGCGCGCGTGGCGCGCCTCGGCGAGTCGCTGGGCGACACCGCAGCCGTTTGGCTCGACGCGCGCCTGATGCCGCACGAGTGGCTGGTCCACGACGGGGCGCTCCTGAAGACCGATGCCACCGATCACCACGACGACCACTTCTACCCCGGCGCGCAGGACCCCGCGTGGGACCTCGCCGGAGCGATGGTGGAGCTCGCGCTCGCGCCGGCGGATTCGGCGGCGCTCGTGGCGCGCTACCGAGCACTCACCGGCGACCGGCGCATCGGGGAGCGGCTCCCCTTCCATCGCGTGGCGTACCTGGCGCACCGGCTCGGCTACGCCACGCTCGCCATGGACACGCTCTCCGGCACGGCGGAGGCGGCGCGCTGGCGGCCGGTGGCGCGCCGCTACGCGGCGCTGCTGGGCCGCGCCATCGCGAGGGGGGCGCATGCGGCGTGACGACGACGGGGTGCGGCTCTGGATCTTCGACGCCGACGACACGCTCCGCCGAACGCGCGTGCGCGGCCAGCCGTGTCCCAGGGCGCCGGGCGAGTGGGAGCTGCTGCCGGGGGTGGCGCGCCGGCTGCACGCGCTCCCCTGGGGGGAAGGCGCGCTGCTCGGGATCGCGTCGAACCAGGATCAGGTGGGCTACGGGCTGCTCAGCGAGGCGATGGCGCATCGCCTGTTGATGGAGCTGGCGGAGGCGGCCGCCGGGCATCGCCCGCCGGCGGAGGCGGTGCAGCTCTGCCCGCACCGGCTGGAGGTGGAGTGTGCCTGCCGGAAGCCGGGGAGCGCGATGCTGGAGCGCATCATGGACCACTACGGCGTTCCGGCGGAGGAGGCGATGTTCGTCGGCGACGCGCCGTGCGATCGGGAGGCGGCGCGGCGCGCGGGCATCCGATTCCGGCTGGCGCGAGACTTCTTCGGGTGGAGCGAGAGCGGACGATGATCGAAGCGGTGATGTTCTGGAACGAGCCGAACAACAAGTCGCACTGGGATTTTCAGATCGATCCCGAGTGGCGCGACTACAGCACCATGACCGCGCTCGCGGCGCGGCGCGTGCGCGCGATGTGCCCCGAGCTGCGCCTCGTGCTCGGCGGCATCTCGCCGATCGACCCGAATTTCATCCGGCTGCTCGATGATCACGGGCTGCTGCGGCTGCTCGATGTGGTGGCCGTGCACGGATTCCCGCTCGACTGGAACCACTGGAAGATCGATGACTGGCCGGCGAAGATCGCGGAGATCGAAGCGGTCACGAAGCTGCCGGTGTGGGTGACGGAGGTGGGGGTGTCCACGTTCGGCGCCGACGAGGTCCAGGTGTTCGGCCTCCAGCGCACGGCGAAGCTGCTGCTGGACCGCGTGGAGCGTGTGTACTGGTACAGCCTCCTCGATCTGCCGCCCGCGTGGGAGGCCACCACGCGCCACCGGGAGAGCGAGGGGAGCGCCTACTACCGGCACTTCTACATGGGACTCATCCGCGATGATCGCACCCCGAAGCCCGCGGTGGAGCACTTCGATCCGCGCTTCGGGATCTGCCAGTGGTTCCACTTCGAGGACCACCGGCTGGAGTTCGCGGTGGAGTGGCTCAAGCGGCTCGGCGTCCGGAAGCTGCGCACGGGGCTGAGCTGGGCGGACTGGCGGCGCCCGAACGCCGTGGCCTGGTTCGACCGCATGATGGCGGCACTGGCGGACTTCGACGTCACGGCCACCCTCTGCTTCACGCCGGAGGATGCGGGGAAGCAGCCGCACCATACGAGTCCGCCGCGCGACCCGGCGGAGTTCGAGGCATTCGCCGCGGAGATGATGGAGCGGTACGTTCTTCCCGACCGGCGCGCGCGCGTGGTGGCGGAGCCCGTGGGGGCCGGCGCGGCGATGCCGCCGGGGGCGTAGCGGGGCACGGTGACGACGTTCCTCCTCATCCGGCACGCGGCGATCGACGCGCACGGCAGGGCGATCGCGGGGCGGGCGCCCGGCGTGTCGCTCAACGCGGAAGGGCGCTCGCAGGCTCGCGCGCTGGCGGCATCTCTGCGCGGCGCGACGGTGGACGCGGTCTACAGCAGCCCGCTGGAGCGCGCGTGGGAGACGGCGCACACGATCGCCGAGGCGCTGGGGCTCCAGGCGCAGCTCTCGCCATCGCTTCAGGAGATCGACTTCGGGGAGTGGACCGGGCGCGCGTTCGCGGAGCTGGACCAGGCCCCCGACTGGCAGCGCTTCAACGCGTTCCGCAGCGGCACGCGCGTGCCGGGGGGCGAGCACATGCTCGAGGCGCAGGCGCGCGCGGTGGGCGAGATCGACCGGCTGCGCCGGCGCCATGCCGGCGGCACGGTGGTCGTGGTGAGCCACGGCGACATCCTGCGGGCCATCGTGGCGTGGTACATCGGGCTGCCGCTCGACCTCTTCCAGCGGCTGGAGATCGGCCCGGCATCCACGAGCACGCTCGAGGTGACCGAGGACGGGGCCCGGCTGCTCCTGCTCAACGCCCCGCCGCCCGTGCTCCGGGGCGTGGACCCCGGCGCGTAGCGCGGGGACGCCGCCTCCCCCTTACCCCGCGGGCGCGCATCGCGCAGTTTGTATGGGCAGGGCGCAGCCGCACGCGCGGCGCGCGTGACTACAACGAACGGGAGGAGCCGTGCTCTGGGTCTGGATCTCGCTGTGGGTGGTCGGCGTGAGCCTCATCGTGTTCTCCTTCGCGGCCGGCGTGAGCTTCCGCCGCTGGACGCTTGCGGTGGTGATGTTCATCGTGGGCCTCGCGTGCGTGGGCGGCGCGGTGGCCGCCGGGCACGGCCGCATGAACGCGGTGCACGGCATTCGCGTGGACGAGACAGGGTTGTGACGCGGCGGTAGTGCCGCGCGCGAGAGCGCGTGATGCGGGCGGCGGGTGGGCGCGAGGGCGCCCGCGCGCCGCCCGCTTCGCGTTCTCGATGCCACGCGGCGGGACGGTCCCGGTACGCATCGTGCGCTGCACGTTTCCGTGCAGCGCGATCAGGCACGTATCGATCGCATCGTCGCGGCACTGCGCGATGGCGGGCTCGACGCCCTCGTATGCGCACGACCGACCAACGTGCTCCTCCTCTCGGGGTACTGGCCCGTGGTCGGTACCGCCATCGCCATCGCATCCGCGGACGGTCGCGTGGCCGTGCTCGCGCCGGCGGACGAGGCGGATCTCGCACGAAGCGGGTTCGCGGACATCGTCGACACCTTCGTGCCGGCCTCGTCAGGCGCGGCGTCGGGCGCGAGCGCCGCCGCACGCGCTCCCTTCACGGCGCTCGCGCGCCGCCTCGGGCTTCGCGGCGCGCGCATCGGCCGCGACGGCGGCGAGGACACCGAGCCCGCCAGCTACGCCGCGGTGCACCTGTACGGCGACGCGCTCGCCGAGCTGGTCGGGGATGCCGTCCCTGGCGCCGAGCAGCGGGACGCTGGCGCGCTGCTCGCGACCCTTCGCGCCACGCTCACCCCTCGCGAGCTGGAGCGCGTGGCGCGGGCGTGCGAGATCGCGGCCGACGCGTTCCGCACCGGGGCCGCGGCCATCCGCCCGGGCGCCACGGAGCGCGAGGTCGCCGCCGCGGTGCGCGCGCCGCTCTCCACCTGCGCCGCGGCATCGGAGCGGGCCGATGGCTTCGCCTGGTGCATGGCGGGCCCCGATGCGGCGGAGGCGTGGGCCGCGTTCGCGCGCTCGGGCGCGCGCCGCATCGCGCGTGGGGATGTGGTGCTCGTGCACTGCAACTCGTACGTCGACGGCTTCTGGACCGACATCACGCGCACCTTCGTGGCGGGCCCGCCCGCGCCACGCGTGCGCGCGATGCACGCCGCGGTGCTCGACGCGCGCGAGGCGGCGCTCGACGTGATCCGCGCCGGCGCGACGGGCGCCGAGGTGGATCGCGCCACGCGCGCGGAGCTCGAGCGCCACGGCTTCGGCGATGCGATCCGGCACGCCACCGGCCACGGCGTGGGCTTCGCGGCCATCGCGCACGATGCGCCGCCGAAGCTGGACCGCGATGCGCCCGACGTGCTGGAGGTCGGGATGACGTGCAACGTCGAGCCGGCCGTCTACCTCCCTGGCCTCGGCGGCGTGCGGCACTGCGACGTGGTGTGCGTGGCGGAGCATGGCGCGCGGGTGCTCACCCCGTTCCTCTCCACCGCCGAGGAGCTGGTGCTCGCATGAGCGGCGAGGGGAAGGATCGTGCCCGCGCCGGCCGCGCGATGCCGCTCCCCACGCGGGCGGTGCCGCCGGTGGCGCGCGTGCGCCAGCACCTGGCGAGCGATCGCGTCCCCGATCCGCGCGGCGCCGTGCGCGAGCGCCTCCTCGACGCCGGCCTGCGCGACGCCGTGCGTCCGGGTGCGCGCGTCGCGATCACCGCGGGGAGCCGCGGCATCGGCGCGTTCGTGGAGCTGGTGGCGGGGATCGTCGATGCAGTGCGCGCGTGCGAGGGGGAGCCGTTCGTGATCCCCGCCATGGGAAGCCACGGTGGGGCCACGGCCGAAGGGCAGGTGGAGGTGCTGCGGCGGCTCGGCGTCACCGAGGAATCCGTCGGCGCGCCGGTGCGCGCCACCATGGACACCGTGGCGCTCGGAGCGGCGCGGAACGGCGCGGTCGCGCACGTGGACCGCCTCGCCGCCGAGGCCGACGGCATCATCGTCCTCGGGCGCACGAAGACCCACCCCGAGTCCATCGGGCGCCTCGCCTCGGGGCTGCTGAAGATGACCGTGGTGGGGCTGGGGAAGCAGCGCGGCGCGTTCGAGGCGCACTCGCACGGGCTGTGGGAATCGGTGCGCGAGGTGCCGAAGGTGACGCTCGCGCGCGCGCCGATCCTCTTCGGCGTGGCGGTGGTGGAGAACGCCTTCAAGCACCCCGCCGTGATCGAGGTCGTGCCGCCCACCTACGATGCCTTCCTCGAGGCCGACCACCGTCTGCTCGACGTGGCGAAGTCGCATCTGGCCACCATTCCGTTCGCCAGGCTGGACGTGCTCGTGGTGGACGAGATCGGCAAGAGCGTGTCCGGCGCCGGGATGGATCCCAACCTCGTGGGGCGATGGCGCGCGGTGGACGGCGTGCCGCGCATCCCGGACTACCGCCGCATCGTGGTGCTCTCGCTCACGCCGCCATCGCTGGGGAACGGGCTCGGCATCGGGATGGCCGACTTCACGACGCGACGCTTCGTGGACGACTTCGACCCTGCCGTGACGCACGTGAACCTGATCACCGCCTCCGAGCCCGGCGGGAACACGCGCGAGGCGCACGTGCCGGTGGTGCTGGAGACCGACCGTGAGGCGATCGAGGTGGCACTGGTGTCCTCGCTCGCGGGAGAGGCGCCGCGCCTCTGCCGCATCCGCAACACCGAGGCGCTCGATGAGCTCTGGGTGTCCGAGGCGCTGCTCGACGAGGTGCGGCAGCACCCGAAGCTGACGATCATCGATCCCCTCTCGCCGATGCGGTTCGACGGGCGGGGCAACCTGTTCTAGAGGAGCGTAGCATGCCGAACGCATCTGACGTGCTGGTCGAGACGATGCTGGATTGGGGAGTGGACACCGTGTTCGGCCTCCCGGGCGACGGGATCAACGGCATCATGGAGGCGCTGCGCGTGCGCCGGGACCGGGTGCGGTTCATCCAGGTGCGCCACGAAGAGGCGGCGGCGTTCATGGCGTGCGCGCACGCCAAGTACACCGGCCGGCTGGGGTGCTGCCTCGCGACGTCCGGCCCCGGCGGCATTCACCTGCTGAACGGGCTGTACGACGCGAAGCTCGATGGCGCGCCGGTGCTCGCGATCACCGGGCAGACGTACTCCGATCTCCAGGGGAGCCACTTCCAGCAGGAGATCAACATGACGCTCCTGTACCAGGACGTGGCCGTGTACAACCAGGAGGTGATCAACCCGGCGCAGGTGGAGATGCTGGTGAACGAGGCCTGCCGGCACGCGCTCAACCACCGCGGCGTGGCGCACATCACCTTCCCCGTGGACTACCAGGAGTTCGAGCCCGACGGCAAGCAGTCCATGCACAAGCGCAAGCACTTCACGAGCCGCCGGTGGACTCCACACGTGGCCGTGCCGCGCGAGGAGGAGCTGCGCCGCGCCGCCGTGATCCTCAACGGGGCCAAGCGCCCCGTGATGCTCGTGGGACAGGGCGCGCTCGGCGCGCGCGAGGAGGTGATCGACGTGGCCGACACCCTCGGCTCGCCGATCGTGAAGGCGCTGCTCGGCAAGGCCGTGGTGCCCGACGATCATCCGCTCACCACCGGCGGGATCGGCCTGCTCGGCACCACGCCGAGCCAGGACGTGATGGACGAGGCCGACGCGCTGCTCGTGGTCGGCTCGTCGTTCCCGTACATGGAGTACCTCCCCGACCCGGACAAGGCGAAGGGGGTGCAGATCGACGTCCGCGCCGACCGCATCGGCCTGCGGTACCCGGTTGAAGTGGGGCTGGTCGGCAACGCCAGGGAGACCCTCGCCGCGCTCCGTCCGCTCCTCAAGCGCAACCGCCATCGCGGCTTCCTCGAGGATGCGCAGAAAAAGATGAAGGACTGGTGGGAGGTGATGGATGCGCGCGAGCGGCGCGACGACATGCCGATCAAGCCGCAGCGCGTGGCATGGGAGCTGTCGGAGCTGGCGGATGACGACGCGATCATCTCCACCGACTCCGGGACGATCACCACGTGGATCGCGCGGCACTTCCGGATGCGGGGCACCCAGCAGTTCAGCTGCTCGGGGACGCTGGCGACGATGGCGCCCGGGCTCCCCTACGCGATCGCGGCCAAGCTCGCGTTCCCGAAGCGGCAGTCGATCGCGTTCGTGGGAGACGGCGGCTTCACGATGCTCATGGGGGAGTTCCTCACCGCGGTGAAGTACGAGCTGCCGATCGTGGTGGTGATCGTGAAGAACAACGCGCTGGGGCAGATCAAGTGGGAGCAGATCGTGTTCCTCGGCAACCCGGAGTACGGCGTCGAGCTGACGAACCCGAACTTCGCCGTGTTCGCGCAGGCGTGCGGCGGGATGGGGATCACCGTCACCGAGCCGGCGGCGATCCGCCCCGCGCTCGAGCGCGCGCTCCGGGCGGGGAAGCCGGCCGTGGTGGAAGTGGTGGTGGACGCCAACGAGCCGCCGATGCCGCCGAAGATCACGGCGCGGCAGGCGATCCACTTCGCGGAGGCGCTCGCGAAGGGGCAGCCGAAGGGCGGGCGAATCGCGCTCACGCTCTTCCGGGACCGGCTGCACGAGCTGATCTGAGGGGGAGCGATGGCGATCGAGCTGCCGATGCTCCGTCGCGTCGAGACGCCGGAGGATCTCGGACTGCACATCGACGCGCGCGCGCTCGAGCGCGACCTGCGCGCGGGCGTGCGCGGCGACGTGCTGTTCGACGCGGGCCACCGCGTGATGTACGCCCATGACGCCTCCAACTACCGGCAGGTGCCGATCGGCGTCGTGCGTCCGCGCGACGCCGGCGATGTGGTGGCCGCCGTGGAGGCTGCGCGGCGCCACGGCGCGCCCGTGCTCGCCCGCGGCGGCGGCACGGGGATCCCCGGCCAGTCGGTGAACGTCGCCGTGGTGCTCGACTTCTCCCGCTACATGACGGAGGTCGTGGAGGTGGACCCGGCGCAGCGGCGCGCGCGCGTGCAACCGGGGACCATCCTGGACACATTGCGCCACGCGGCGGAGCGCCACGCCCTCACCTTCGGCCCGGACCCCGCGACCCACAGCCGCAACACGCTGGGTGGGATGATCGGCAACGATTCCTGCGGCGTGCACTCGGTGATGTCGCAGTTCTACGGCCCGGGGCCGCGCACCGCCGACAACATCGAGTCGCTGGAGATCCTCACCTACGACGGGCTCCGCACGCGGGTGGGGGCCACCAGCGACGAGGAGCGGCGCCGCATCATCGCCGAGGGGGGGCGGCGCGGCGCGATCTACGCCGCGATGGAGTCGCTGCGCGACCGGTACGCGCCGCTCATCCGCGAGCGCTACCCGAAGATCCCGCGGCGCGTGTCGGGCTACAACCTGGACGACCTGCTCCCCGAGAACGGCTTCCACGTGGCGCGCGCGCTCGTGGGGAGCGAGTGCACCTGCGTGCTGGTGCTCGAGGCCACGGTGCTCCTCATGCCCAATCCGCGCGCGCGCGCGCTCGTGGTGCTCGGCTTCTCGGACGTGTACGCGGCGGCGGACGCCGTGCCGCGCGTGCTCGAGACCCGTCCCATCGCCTGCGAGGGGATGGACGACAGCTTCCTCGAGGACATGCGCAAGAAGGGGATGTCTCCACCGCGAGAGGACATCTTCCCCACGGGGCGGGGATGGCTGCTGGTGGAGTACGGCGGCGACACGCGCGACGCAGCGGTGGAGGCCGCGCACGCCCTCGTTCGCTCGGGGAAGACGGGCGCCACCGGCGCGAAGCTCTTCGACGATCCCGCCGAGGAGCAGCTCGTGTGGCACCTGCGCGAGGAGGGGCTGGGCGCCACGGCGCGCGTGCCGGGAGAGAAGGACACGCACGAAGGGTGGGAGGACTCCGCCGTCCCGCCGGAGCGGCTCGGCGACTACCTGCGTGCTCTCTCGCAGCTCTTCGAGCGCTACGGCTACCACGGCCCGCTCTACGGGCACTTCGGGCAGGGGGTCGTGCACACGCGCATCGACTTCGATCTCGTCACCGAGCCGGGGATCGAGCGCTTCCGCGCGTTCCTGCACGACGCCGCGCGCCTCGTGGTCTCACTTGGCGGATCGCTCTCCGGCGAGCACGGCGATGGCCAGGCGCGCGGGGAGCTCCTGCCCATCATGTTCGGCGAGGAGCTCGTGGAGGCGTTCCGCGAGTTCAAGGGGATCTGGGATCCCGAGTGGAAGATGAATCCGGGGAAGGTGGTGAACCCGTATCGGGTGGACCAGAACCTGGATTTCGGGGCGGACTACGAGCCGGCGCAGCCGTCCACCCATTTCCGGTACCCGCGCGACCGTGGCAGCTTCGAGCGCGCCGTCACGCGGTGCGTGGGCGCGGGGGTCTGCCGCCGGCTGTCCGGCGGGACCATGTGCCCCAGCTACATGGCGACGCGCGAGGAGCGGTGGTCCACCCGCGGGAGGGCGCGGCTGCTGGGAGAGATGCTTCGCGGCGATCCGCTGCGCGGCGGCTGGCGGAACGACGAGGTGCGCGAGGCGCTCGATCTCTGCCTCGCGTGCAAGGGGTGCCGCGCGGAGTGCCCGGTGAACGTCGACGTGGCCACGTACAAGGCCGAGTTCCTCTCGCACTACTACGAGGGGCGGATGCGCCCGCCGGCGGCGTACGCGATGGGGTTGATCCACCGCTGGGCGCGTGCGGCGTCGCACGCGCCGCGCCTGGTCAACGCGCTCACGCACGCGCCGGGGCTCTCCGCGATCGCGAAGCGCGTCGCGGGAATCGCGCCGCAGCGCACGATCCCGCGCTTCGCTTCCGAGCCGTTCACCCGCTGGTTCCGGCGGCGGCCAGTGGTGAATCCCGGCGGCGCGCCGGTGCTGCTCTGGCCGGACACGTTCAACAACTACTTCTTCCCCGCGACGGCGAAGGCCGCGGTGCGCGTGCTCGAGCGGGCGGGCTTTCGCGTGGAGATCCCGCCGCGCCCGCTCTGCTGCGGGCGTCCGCTCTACGACTGGGGGATGCTCGACGAAGCCCGGCGGCTGCTGCGGCAGGTGCTCGACGTGCTGCGCCCGCGGATCGAGGCGGGGGTGCCGCTGGTGGGGCTGGAGCCGAGCTGCGTGTCGGTGTTCCGCGATGAGCTGACGGAGATGATGCCGAACGACCTCGATGCCCAGCGGCTCTCGGGGCGGACGTACCTGCTCGGGGAGCTCCTGCGCGACCACGCGCCGTCGTACGCCGTGCCCCGGCTCGCGCGCCGGGCGCTGGTGCACGGCCACTGCCACCACAAGGCGATCATGCGCATGGACGCCGAGGTCCGGATGCTGAGGCAGCTCGGCCTGGACTACGAGATGCCGGACAGCGGCTGCTGCGGGATGGCGGGGGCGTTCGGGTTCGAGCGGCGGCACTACGACGTGGCGATGCGCGTCGGCGAGCGCGTGCTCCTGCCGGCGGTCCGCGGCGCGTCGCCCGACACGCTGATCATCGCGGATGGCTTCAGTTGCCGCGAGCAGATCCGTCAGGGAACCGGGCGGCAGGCGCTGCACCTGGCGGAGGTGCTCGACCTCGCCGCGGCCGGGGATCCTGGCGTGTAGGGGGATCGCCGACGCCACGGCCCCGGCCGTGTGGGCGTTCCGCCTGGAGTGGGACGCGGGAATGGCGGACGCAACTTCGTTCGATTTCCCGACGGTGTACGCGGCGGCGCCAGGGGATACTTCCTCCAGTCCATCGGACCACACTGGAGGGTGTGATGACCATCGTGAAAGTGTTGGCGACGATTGCCGCAGCGGGAGCCGCGAGCGTCGGCTTCGTGATCAATACCAGTGCACGCGGCGCCGACGTGGCGCGCGTCGATTTCCGCGACGTCCGGACGGTGACCGAGCCCGCGTACGCGGCCCGGCTCCGCCCCGCGGCCGACGCGCCGGTGAAGGAGTTCACGATCCCGATCGAGAACGCCACCATCGAGATCGCCAAGGGCGTGACCTACCAGGGGTGGACGTTCGGCGGCACGGTGCCCGGTCCCGTTCTGCGGGTGCGCGAAGGAGATCGCGTGCGCGTGAAGGTCGTGAACCGCTCCCCGATGCCTCACTCGATCGACTTCCACGCGGCGCGCATCGCGCCGAACATCGCCTATCGCACGATCGCGCCCGGCGACTCGCTCAGCTTCGAGTTCACCGCGCGCGACCCCGGGGCGTACCTGGTGCACTGCGGCACGCCTCCGGTGACGATGCACCTGATGCAGGGGATGTACTTCCCGATCATCGTGGATCCGCGGAGCGGCTGGGGGACGAAGGCGGACGAGGAGTTCGTGCTGGTGCAGAGCGAGTTCTACGCGAAGGACGGCGCGCCGGGCGCCGCGGAGAAGGAGCCGGACTACACGGCGGCGACGGAGAAGCGTGCCAGCTACGTGGTCTTCAACGGCCGGGCGTTCCAGTACAAGGACCAGCCGCTCCAGGTAAACGTCGGCGACCGCGTCCGCTTCTTCGTGGTGAACGCGGGGCCGAGCTTCGCGAGCGACTTTCACATCGTCGGCGCGATCTTCGACCGCGTGTACCCGGACGGTGATCCCTCGCACGCCCTGCACGGCGTGCAGACGCAGGAGATCCCGGCGGGCGGGGGCGCGGTGTTCGAGACCGTGTTCGCGCCGGACGGCAGCGGGGAAGGGATCTACCCGTTCGTGACGCACTCCTTCGCCGACGCGGAGAAGGGCGCGGTGGGG
>CAMLEQ010000028.1 GCA_946479015.1 uncultured Gemmatimonadota bacterium
TCCCCCGCCTGGAGCGCGGCCTCGGCCTCGATGAGCCGGGCCTCCACCCAGTCGGCGAGGACGATCGGCGAGTCTCCCATCAGGGAGTACTTCTCCGGATGATAGACCGTCACCCCGTGGTCGTTCGTCCCGTTCGAGTCCGACACCGTCCGCGGGTCGGCGCTGCTCCGGTAGTCGAGGCCATCGCCCCCCTCACGATCGGCGACGCTGAATGCCCAGTAGGTGGCACCGATACCCAACCGGGCGAAGTTCGGCGACAGGTCGTACCACTGCTCGGTACCCGAGAAGTGATCGGGGTAGGTCTCCGCGTAGCTGAACCCATCGGGCACGCCGGCGACCGCCTGCGCGGCAGCGGCCCACTCGCCGAGGGCGAGGAGGGCGCGCCCCTTCCCCACGCGCGCCATGTCGACGAAGCGCTCGCTGTCGGCCGCCAGCGTGAGCGCGCTGTCGAACATGGTGATCGCGTGCCGGTACACATCCGCCGTCGACGATCCCGGCGCCAGCGTGTAGTCGCCGTCGAAGTCCAGGGTGCTCAGTGGCACGCCGGAGCAGAACAGGTCGGCGAGCAGGACCTCGGCGTACCCCTGAATGGCGTAGAGATGTCCGGTGAGCGCGTGCAGGCTGTCGGGCGCGTAGTGCGTGAGGAGGCCGCGCGCCTCGGAGGTCTGCCCGCGCACGGCCTGGAGCGCGCGATACGTGTCGAAATAGATCGCGCGCCCCGGGGCGCCGTTCTCGAGCACGGGATCCACGTACTCGGGGAGGACACGGCTGTCGACCTGCATGCGGTCGTCCGTCACCCCGATCGGCTGTCCGATGGTGCCGGCCTGCAGCTCGTCGCTGAGGAGGCCGGAGGCCGCCACGGCGGAGCCGGGGCCACTTCCGTATGCCCACGCCAACCGGGCGAGAGCGCCGCGATAGGCGGCCACCGCGCCGGCGGGCGTCTTCGTGGAACCGGGGTCGGGGACGTTCGGGGGAAGCTCCGCGTTCCCGATGATGCGATCCGGCGAGCAGGCGATGGTCCACCCGAGCAGCACCATCGGAGCGAAGCGGCTGAGCGTTCGGCGCGTGGTCATGAGTACGGTCGGTCTCCGGTGGTGGGGCATCAGTAGGTCGCGCTCACGCGCATCGACCAGGTGCGCGGCTGCGGCAGCACTCCGGTGTCGATCACGCCGTTCCCCGTCGCGTAGGCGTTCACGTCCGGGTCCTTTCCGCGGTAGTTGGTGAACAGCCCCAGATTCGTCCCCTGGAGCGAGACGCGCACATCCTTCGCGCCGAGCCGGAGGGCCACGATGCGCGGCACGGCGTACGTGATGCTCAGACTGTTGAAGCGGAGCGTGGAGACGGTCTGCATCTCGCCGTAGAGGGTGCGGTCCATCGCCGCCACGGCGGCCTGCTGCCCGAGCGGCGCGTTCGGATCGTTGAGCGCCTGCGAGAAGATCTGATTGTCGAGCGCCGTCCGGTTGATCTGGGTCTTTCCTCCCTCGTACGCGAAGCTCGCATCCACGCTCAGGCGCCCCCGAAAGAGGCTCAGCGTGGTGCCGAAGCTCGCCTCGAAGTTCGGATCCGGCTGTCCCATGTACACGAGCGAGTCCCCCACCTGCACCTCGCTCCCCTCGATGATCCCGTCATGATTCACGTCTTCGTAGCCGATGATCGGGCGCGCCCAGCGGCCGAACAGCGGATAGCCCGCCGCCACGCGCCCATCGCCGGTGGCGTTGAAGAAGGGGGAGACGCCGGAGGAGAGGGAGACGACGCGGTTGTGATTCACGGTCATGAAGCCGTTGAGGCTCCAGATCAGGGCGTCGCTGCGCACCGGTTCCAGCCCGAGCGTGAGCGCGAATCCCGTGTTGCGGATGACACCGACGTTCTTGAGCACCGAGCTCACGTCGTAGACCGACGGCGGCACCGGCACCTCTTCGATGGCGTCGACCGTGGTGTTGTGGTGGCCCGTGAAGTAGATCGAGATCCGGTCGTCGAGCAGATCGGCATCGAACCCCGCCTCGAACTCTTTGGTGCGCTCGGGCTTGAGCTGCGTGTTCCCCAGCGTGCTCACACCGGTCCCGGTCACCAACTCCGAGTCGGTCCACACCTGGACCTGCTGGTAGAGCCGCAGCTTCTCCGCGGGCTCCGGCACGCGTCCCGCTTCCCCGTACGACACGCGGAGGCGGAACGAGTTGATCACGTTCTTGAACGGGAAGAACGGCTCGTCGGAGACCAGGTACGAGAAGCCGAGGCGGGGGAAGGTCGGCAGCTTGACGTGCGTGCCGTACGTGCTCCCGCCGTCGAGGCGCAGCCCCGTCGAAAGGGTGAAGCGCTTGTGGCTGATCGTCGGCTCCACGAACCAGCCGAAGGTGGAGAGGTCGCTTCGCACCTCCAGCGGCGAATCCGGATACTTGGCGGAGCCGAGCGAGGTCTCCCCGGGTGCCAGATCATGCCCGCTGTTGGTGAAGTCGAGCGCCCCCGTGCCCACGAAGTTGGCGCCGACGCTCGTTCGCAACTGGAGACCGAGCGGGAGCGGCGCGATCGCCGTGGCGCGGAGCGTCACGGTGCGAGTGAGCGTCGTGCTCTGGTTGAGGGAGACCATGCCCACCGTGTCGGCCCCACTGGGCACGTATCCCCGCGGCACCACGACATGGTCGTCCCGCGCGTTGTAGCTGATCCCGGCGTCGCCGTGCGCGGTGAGCCAGGACAGCGGGCGCCACTCCAGGTTCACGCCGTTGGTGAACGTGGTCTGCTGGGAGGTCACGTGCTGGTAGAAGCCGCTGAACGGCGTCCCCGAGGTCAACTGGCTGATGCTGTTGCCGTTGGCTTGCCAGGTGAGCCCCGAAGCAGAATCGTAGTACGTGCGCATGAGCGCCCCGAGTTGCCCCTCGAGGTCGGAGCGCTGCTGGTCGGAACGCGAGAGCATCGCCTGGAGGCGCACGTTGGCTTTCTTGCCGAGCTCCATGCCGAGCCCCGTGTTGGCGCTCCACTCCCTGAAGTGGTGCGGGTGCACCATCCAATCGGGGGGCGCCGATCCGACGCGGTTCCGGAAGCGCTCCACCTCCATGTTCGGGAGCGTCAGCAGCCCGGTCTCGTCGGAGAGGCTCCCCGACACGTCGTACGTGAGCGACGCCACGCCGCCTGAGACGCCGACGGTGCCCGCCGTGCGCTCGCCGTTCCCGAGCACGGAGTAGCGCGGGTCGTTCAGGAGCTGGAAGTGCGTGACGCTGTCCGTCACGCATTGCTGATTGCGCAGCGCGCAGAGCTGCCAGGGATCGGACTGCGCGACCGGGTGCCCCCACCGAAAGTAGCCGACGGGGTAGCTCCCGGGCTGCGACGTCTGGCCGTAGTCGACGTGCGCGGTCCAGCGCGCGGGGCCCGCGCGCCCGTGCTTGGTGGTGATGACGATCACCCCGTTCGCGGCATCCTGCCCGTAGAGCGTGGCGGCCGATGCGCCCTTCACCACCTCGATCGTCTGGATGGAGTTCGGATCGATCTGGTCGAGCAGCGAGGGCGCCGGCGGCGCGTACCCCTGCGGGTTCCGCAGCGCGAGGTTGCGCGAGCGGTCGGCCGACTGCTGCGCGTACACGCGCACGCCGTCCACGATCACGATCGGGTCGTTGTTGAGCAGCGCGCTGTGGGCGCCGCGCAGCCGGAAGCGAATGGGATCGCCCGGGGCACCGGACGAACGGATGGCGGTGAGCTCGGGCACGCGGTTCACGAGCAGGTCGCTCACGCTCCGGATCGGCTGCGTGGCGGCGATCGAGTCGACGTCGAGCACGGTGATGTCGTTCGCGATCTCCATGCGCCGCTGCGGGCCCGTGGCCGTGACCACCACCTGTTGCAGTTGGCTCATCGACATCGTGAGCGCGAAGTCCTGCCGCACCGATGCGTTGGGGCCGGAGATCACGCCCACGACGTGCGTCGCGGCGCGATAGCCGATCATTCGCACGACGAGCGCGCGCGGTCCGGCGGGCACGCGGTTGAACCAGAAGTAGCCGCTGTCGTTGGTCGCCGTGGTGAGCGCCGTCCCCTCCACGTTCACCCGGGCGCCCTCGATCGGTCGCGCCGTCACCGAGTCGGTGACGCGTCCCCACACGTCGCCGAACGCGCTGTCGGCCATCGTCGCCTGGCCGCGCTTTCGCTCCGCGCGCACGAGCGTGATCTGCCCTTTCTTCGTGACGCGCACCTCGATGCCGCTCCCCTCGAGCACCCTGGCCAGCGCCTCGCCGGCGGGCATGCCGGTCGCCACGATGGTGACGTGCTTGTCCAGATTCGGCAGCCGGTCGGTGTACGCGAGGCGGAGATCCGCCTGCTGGTCGATCGCCTGGATCGCCTGCACGAGCGGCACGCCGCGCAGCGCGAGCGTCACGGTGCGACGGAGGGGAGCGACCGCGCTTCCGGCGCCTGTCCCCTGCGTGCCCTGCGTCCCCTGCGGGACCGGAGCATCCGCCTGGGCACGTGCGGGCGCGGTGATGCTGCCGGCGAGCAGGATGGCCACGAGCCATCGAACGACGTGCATTGGTGACTCCACGGGTGGGCGAATGTGGCTGGAAGGATTCGCTCGAGAGGACCAACCGCGATCGGAAAACCCCTCATGGCGGGAGCGCACACCCGGGCGGTCACGCGCGCCCGGGGTGCGCGGCGATCACCGTGCGCCGAGGATCACGGCACGGCCGATGCGCCGGTACGGCACCTGGAGCGCCGCGGCGAGCTGCTCGACCGCGTCCCCTGCGGTCGCGCCATCGAGCGTGATGGTCACGCGGACGCGAGCGAGGGAGGAATCCGCGACGGTGAAGTCGAGGTCGTACCACCGGGTGAGATCGCGGAGGAGCGCGTCGAGCGGCACGAGCTGATAGTTGAGCCGCCCCGAGGTCCACGCCGTGCCGCGGGCCACGTCGGCGGTGCCGACGTGCACGTAGCCGCTCGGGTTCACCGTGCCTCGCTCCCCGCGCTCCACCAGCGCGCCGCCCCGCGCGACCGCATCGCGCGAGCGGAGCGCCACGCGGCCGTGCGTGGTGAGCACCTGCACCACGCTGTCGCCAGGATATGCGCGCACGTCGAACGCCGTCCCCACCACCTGCACGGCCGCGAAGCGCGCGAGCACGCTGAAGGGGTGCGTGGTGTCGGGCGCCACGGCGAAGTACGCCTCGCCCTCGAGCTGCACGGTGCGGCGGCGCGCGCCGGCCAGCCGGCCGTAGCGCAGGCGGCTCAGCGGTCCGAGGGTGACGGTGGTACCGTCATCGAGGTGCACCGTCCGGCGCTCGCCCACCCGCGTGGCCACCTCGCGCTGCGGCGCGGCGGCGGCGAGCCATTCCTCGATCGTGCTCGCGATGCGTTCGCGCTGGGCGACGGCGGCCACCATGCTCGCCGCCAGCCCCGCGATCGCCACCAGCATGCGCCGGCGCGACGGCGCGCGATGCAGCCCGATCTCGGTCGCGGGTCCGAGCGCGCGCGGCGGCTCGCCATCGGCCATGCGCGCGCGCACGCGCTCCCACGCGGCCACGGAGCGCCGGCGCGGCGGACGCTGCCGCGCCATCGCCCCGAGTCGCTGCACGGCGCGCACCATGTCCCGTCGCATCGGATCGTCCGCCACCCAGCGCTCGAGCTCCGCGGCATCCTCGGCGGAGAGCGGCGTGCGGCTGAAGCGCACGAGCGCCGTCCAGACCGGATCATCGTGCGGCAGCGTCTCCATCCCCCCCTCGTCATCGATCCTCATGGGCCCTCACTCGAGCATGCCGTGGAGGCCGCGCCACAGACGCTTCACCGCCCGTGCGAGCTGGTTCTCCACCGTTCTCACCGACACGCTCATCACCTGCGCGATCTCGGCGTAGCTGAGACCGTGCTGGTAGTAGAGCAGGTACGTCTCCCGGATGCGCTCGGGGAGCGCCTCGATCGCGCGCTCCGCCAGCGCGAACAGCTCGCTGCTGCGAACCGCATCCTCCACCTCGTTGCGCTGACCGGCCAGCGTCACACGCCCTTCCATCTCCGTGCGCTCCACGTACTGCTGCTCCATCCGGCGCCGCCGGATCTGATTGAGCGCGCGGTTGCGCACGGCCACGTACAGGTAGCTCGCGACCGCACGCCCGGGGCGGAGCCGCTCGCGCCCCGCCCACAGCGCGAGAAAGACGTCGTCCACGATCTCCTCTGCGGCTTGCGGCGAGCGGACGTACGTCTCGGCGTACGCGCAGAGGCGATCGTAGAACGCGTGGAAGAGCGCCTCGAACGCCGCGGTGTCGCCGTCGGCGATGCGAGACATCCAGAGGATCAGCGCGTCGGACGTCGGGTCAGGCGACGCCGACACGGGATCCGGCCCATCGCAGCGTGCGGCCGCCGCGCGCTCTACCGGCATGCGTCGCCCCCGCGGCTGCACCGCCGCGTGATCGCGTCACCCTCGCGATGCGGCGATCGGTGATACGAGCGCCGCCAGCGAGTGGCGTCGGGATCTGTACTGCGGGACTCCAGCGACGTGGGAGAGCGGATCATCGGCGGATTCCTGTGGCATCGGCTGACCGGTCATCGGCGGCGGTTCCGAGAGAGGACACGGAGGGGCGGAAAAACCCCTCACGGTGGGTGGAAACGATTTATCACCGGCAAAATCCGCACACGCACGAGTCCGCTGGGCGGTGTCAAATGCCCTAAACGCGTGACGGCCGGCCCCCACCACAACCTGGAGGTGCGGGCCGGCGTGGGACGGGGATGCTGCGCACGGTGGCGCCGTCGCCGGCGCGGGCGCGGCCCTAGCTGCGATGGGGGCTCGGGAAAGCGGAACGGAGCGGGTGAGCGCTCGCGCCCGGCGATCGCGGCGCCGACATGGTGATCAGCGCGTGCCGTGGAGCGCGAACGGCGCTCCCTGGGGATCGACGCACTGCGCGATCCAGTCTCCGCCAGGAACTTCCATGGGCCCGTTGATCACCGTGCCGCCGTTGCGCGTCACCGCCTCCACGGCGCGCGACACATCGTCCACCTTCACGTAGCAGAGCCAGTTGGGCGGCACCGGCATGTCGGGCGTCTTGTCGAACATGCCGCCATACGTCCGGTCACCCTTCCCGTACATCTGGTACGTCCCCATCGCCCCCATGTCGAAGTCGCTCGTCTTCTCCCAGCCGAAGAGCTGGTGATAGAAGTCGAACGCGGCCGCATGATCCGTAGTGAGGAGCTCGTGCCAGGAGACGTCGCCGACGCGCGGCGGCGCCTCGTCCATGGGCGGCTGGCCGCGTGAGGAACCGAAGATGGCGAACACCGCCCCCTGTGGGTCGCGCAGCACCGCGAAGCGGCCGACGTCGGGGATGTCGGCGGGCTCGCGAACCACCATCGCGCCCAGCCGGGCGGCCTGGGCGGCGGTGGCGTCGACGTCGCGCACGCCGATGTACGGGAGCCAGTGCGGCTGCACTCCCTGCGACCGCATGTACTCGTCGATTCCCCAGACGCCGCCGATGGTCGTCTCGCCGTTCGCCCACATGGTGTACGGCGTGGGCCCATCCCAGCGCCGGGTGCCCCACCCCACGACGTTCGGGTAGAAGCGTGTTGCTCCGTCGGGATCGGGCGTCATGAGCTCGTACCAGACGAAGCGGCCGTGCGGATCGGACATGTGCATCTCCAGTTGAGTGGAGGACCGAATATATCCCGAAACACCAGATACGCCAGGGGCGGTGGAGTGACGGGGGGCGGCACGCGAGCCCTTCCGTTCGCGCTCCTCGCGCGCCGCGCACCTCGCGCGGCGCGGCCACCCGATCGTGCGGCAGACCCCACATGTTTGCGCCTCACGCCTAACGACTCGCCGCCGCGCTCGCCGCCGCACGACGGATGTGGTGCAGCCACCTGACGAAAGCGTGGAGCCCGCCACCCCGCTGCTGACGCCGCACGAGCACCTCCCATTTGTCCGACAGCGCGGACAGCCTTCAGCGCGCACGTTGTCCCCCTGAACGTGGACGCTCATGCTCAGGAGGCACCCATGCATGCGAGTCGCTACCCGCGCGGCCCGAAGACTCGGGATTCGTTCGTCATCTCGCCCGGCACGTCCATCGGCCGCCAGCGACGCGGCTCCCGCCCCCTCCTCGCGGCGCTCGCCTCCCTGCTCGCCGCGGCCGCGCTCACCGCGTGCACCGACGCTCCGGTAGCGCCACGCGCGTCCTCGCGCGCCGACGCGCCGGTGGTCGACGATGCGCAGCGTGCTGGCCGCGCGCGCACGCCGCTCTCCGGCGGCGCGACGACGGTGTTCGACGTGAGCGCGAACGCGTTCGGGCAACCCGCGCCGAACCTGAGCGCCGGGGATGCGGCCCGTCACGCGGTGGGCGATGCGGCATTCTCGGCGGTGTTCGTTCCCGGGCCCGCGCCGGCGAACGCGGGGCTGGGCCCGGTGTTCGAGAACGTCGCCTGCGAGGCGTGCCACGTGGGCGACGGCCGCGGGCGCCCGCCCGCTCCGGGCGAGCCGTTCGCCACCATGCTCTTCCGCGCGAGCATTGCCGGCAGCGGACCGCACGGTGGTCCGAATCCGGTCGAGAGCTTCGGCACGCAGCTCGAGCTCCAGGCCATCCCGGGATTCTCGCCCATGCTCCAGGCCGGGGTGACGTACACCGATTCGCTCGCCACGTTCGGCGACGGATCGACCTTCGAGCTTCAGGTGCCACACTACTCGTTCCAGGGGATGTACGCCGCGCTCCCCGCCGAGATGCTCACCTCGCCGCGCGTGGCCCCGGTGGTGTTCGGCATGGGCCTTCTGGAGGCCGTGCCGGAGAGCGAGATCCTGGAGCGCGTGCGCGCGCACGACCGCGATGGCGTCTCCGGTCGCGCGAACATCGTGTGGGATGCCCGGGAGAGCAGATACGCGCTCGGCCGCTTCGGGTGGAAGGCGAACGTGCCCACGCTCGTGCAGCAGACCGCCGGCGCCTACAACGGCGACATGGGGGTGACGTCCTCCCTCTTCCCGGCGGAGCCGTGCGAGGGGACGCTGCCGGGGTGCGAGCGCCACGCGCCCGATGTGAGCGACGCGACGGTGGCGGCGACCACCTTCTACACGCAGACGCTCGGCGTCCCGGCGCGCCGGAACATCGACGACCCACAGGTGCGCCGCGGCGAGGCGGTGTTCTACTCCTCGGGGTGCGAGCAGTGCCACCGAGCCACGCTGACCACCGGGACGCTCGATGGGGTTCCGGCGGTGGCGAACCAGGAGATCCACCCGTACACCGATCTGCTGCTGCACGACATGGGACCCGCGCTCGCCGACGGGCGCCCGGACTTTCACGCCTCGGGGAGCGAGTGGCGCACGCCGCCGCTCTGGGGGATCGGTCTCGTGCAGATCGTGAACGGCCACACCCGCTTCCTGCACGACGGGCGCGCGCGCTCGCTGCTCGAGGCGGTGCTCTGGCACGGCGGCGAGGCGACCTCCGCGCGTGAGCGGGTGCGACGCGCTTCCGCCGCCGCGCGCGCGGCGCTGGTCGCCTTCCTCGAGTCGCTGTGACCCGCGCGCGCGCCCGGCGCGCGCCGCGAGGATCGCCGCCCGCGAGCTCGGCCACGGGGTGAGGCTGGTGACGAGGGCGGCGCGGGGAGACCGAATCGAGCCCCGCGCCCGCCGGTCCCTTGACACGTCGCGGCGAGTATTCTACTATTAAGTTGATTAGTAGAACGCTTCCCGCAGCCCCTCGTGCCGTGAGCACCCTCGCATCGCCAATACTGAGTCCCGACGACCTCGTGCGCCTCCGCGCCGAGCGTCCCGAGGCCCGCCTCCTCGATGTCCGCACCCCGGCCGAGTTCGAGGCGCAGCACATCGACGGCGCCTACAACGTCCCGCTCGACACCCTGCCCGAGCACGGACCCGAGATCCAGGCGACCGTTCTCGCGCCCGTCATCCTCGTCTGCCGCTCCGGACAGCGCGCTCGCAAGGCGGAGGAAGCGCTCCGCGGCGCCGGCATGGCCGACCTGTACGTGCTCGACGGCGGCATCGCCGCCTGGCTCGCCGCCGGCCTGCCCGTGCGCGAGGGCGCGCCGCGCCTTTCCCTCGAGCGGCAGGTCCGCATCGCCGCCGGTACGCTCGCGGCTGCCGGCGCGTTCCTCGCCCTCTTCGTGAACCCTCTGTTCGCCGCGATCCCGGCGTTCGTCGGCTCGGGACTCGTCTTCGCCGGGGTCACCAACACCTGCGCGATGGGAATGCTCCTCGCCAGGCTCCCCTACAACCGCCCCGCGAGCTGCGACGTGCCGGCGATGGTCCGCGCATTGACCACCGGCGCGCGTCCGCCGCTGGCGGAGCGCCCGCCGCGCCCCGTCGCCGAGGATGGCTGCGCGCCGGGCACGATCTGTGGGCGCTGACGCTCCCCGACGATGCTCCCCCTCGGCTTCGCCCTCGCGGCGCTGATCGGCGTCTCGCTCGGCCTCCTCGGAGGCGGTGGCTCGATCCTCACCGTCCCGGTGCTGGTCTACGTGCTCGGATTCGGTGCGAAGCCGGCCATCGCGATGAGCCTTCCCATAGTCGGCATCACGAGTCTCGCCGGCACGCTGCTGCACTGGCGCCTCGGCAACGTGCGACTCCGCACCGCGATTCCATTCGCCCTTCTCGCCATGACCGGCGCATACGCGGGAGCGCGCCTGGCCGTGCTCATGAGCGGAGCGACGCAGCTCGTGCTGCTCGCCGTGGTGATGCTCGCCGCGGCGGCGTCGATGCTGCGCGGCCGCCGTGCCGGCACTTCGGACTCGGCCACGGCCGAGTCTCCGTCCCGGCTCGTGCTCCTCGTGCCCGCCGCCATCGCGGTGGGCCTCCTGACGGGTGTGGTCGGGATCGGCGGCGGATTTCTCGTGGTCCCCGCGCTGGTTCTGCTCGCCCGCGTCCCGATGCGGCAGGCCGTGGGCACGTCGCTCTTCGTGATCGCGCTGAACTCCGTCGCGGGCTTCGCCGGCTATCTCGGGACGGTGCCCATCGACTGGGCCTTCCTCGCCGGCTTCACCACGGTGGCCATCGCCGGCGCGTTCGCCGGCACCGCCCTCGTGCGGGTCGTCCCGGCGGCCACGCTGAAGCGCGGCTTCGGCGTGTTCCTCATCGCCGTGGGCGCCTTCGTGCTCTACATGAACCGTGGCGCGCTCGCCGGTGCCACCTCGAGCGCCACCGGCGCGCGGACCAGCCGACTTGCGGCCGCGCGCTGATCGACGACGCGTAGTCCGGAGGTTTCGACCATGTTCTTCCAGCGATTCTACGACACGAAGCTCGCGCAGGCGAGCTACATGATCGGCTGCCAGCGCACCGGAGAGGCCGTGATCATCGACCCGAATCGCGACGTCGAACAGTACGTCGCGGCAGCGGAGGTGGAGGGGCTCCACCTCACGCACGTCACCGAGACGCACATCCACGCCGACTTCGTGAGCGGGGCGCGCGAGCTCGCCCATCGCACCGGTGCGCAGCTCCTGCTCTCCGGCGAGGGGGGCGCCGATTGGACGTACACGTACGCCGCGGATGCCGGTGCGCGCCTCGTCAGGGACGGCGACCAGTTCATGGTCGGCAACATTCGCGTGGACGTGATGCACACGCCGGGGCACACGCCGGAGCATCTCTCCTTCCTCGTCACCGACACGCCGGCAGCGGCGGGCCCGTGGGGGATCCTCACCGGCGATTTCGTGTTCGTGGGGGATGTGGGTCGCCCCGACCTGCTCGAGCGGGCGGCCGGTTACGCGGGCACGATGGAGGCGGGTGCGCGCACGCTCTTCCGCTCGCTCCAGCGCTTCCGCGCCCTTCCCGACCACCTCCAGGTGTGGCCCGGCCACGGCGCGGGCTCGGCGTGCGGCAAGGCGCTCGGCGCGGTGCCGTCCACCACCGTCGGGTACGAGAAGATCGGCAACTGGGGAGTGGCCGCGACGGATGAGGACGAGTTCGTCCGGATGGTTCTCGCCGGCCAGCCGGAGCCGCCGCGGTACTTCGCGGAGATGAAGCGCATCAACAAGGACGGTCCGCGCCTGCTCGGCGGCCAGCGTCACGCGCCGCGTCGCCCGGCGTCGGCGCTCCCCACGCTCGTGCGGCGGGGCGAGATCGTCGTGGACACGCGGCCGGCGGCCGCTTTCGCCGACGGACACGTGCCGGGAACACTCAACATCCCGCTCGACCGCTCCTTCACGACGTGGGCCGGCTGGCTCCTGCCGTACGACCGTGACATCCATCTCCTGCTGGACGATGCGTGCCCGCACTGCGCCGACGCGGCGGTGCGCGACCTGGCCATGATCGGGCTCGACAACGTTGCCGGCATCTTCGGCGCCGCGGCGCTCGAGGCGTGGATCGCCACCGGCGGGGAGCTGCGCACCGTGGCGCAGGTGACCGCGTCGCAGACCGCCGCGCGCCTCCAGCGTGGCGAGGCCATCGTCATCGACGTGCGTGGCCGCGCCGAGTGGGAAGCCGGGCACGTGCCGGGCGTGCCGAACATTCCACTCGGCTACCTGGGCGAGCGGCTGGCCGAGATTCCCACGGGCATGCCGGTGATCGTCCACTGTCAGGCGGGCGCTCGCTCGGCGATCGCGGCGAGCCTCCTGCAAGCGCGCGGCGTTCCCGACGTGGTCAACATGGCCGGCGGCTTCGCGGCGTGGGAGCACGCTGGTCTCCCCGTCACCCGCGAAGAGGGGCTGACGGTGGCGCAGGCACCCCTCTCCGCGATACGCTGAGGGATTCCTCGGGGATCACATGACCAACACCAGATTGACTCCGGAAAAGATCACCCTCGTGGCCGAACGCTTCCGCGTGCTCGCCGAGCCGGCGCGACTGCACATCATGACCGCGCTGCGCGAGGGGGAGCGCAGCGTCGGCGAGCTGGCCGATGCCACGGGACTCGGCACCGCGAACGTCTCCAAGCACCTGCAGCTCCTGCACGCCGCCGGTTTCGTCACGCGGCGCAAGGAGGGGCTGCACGTCCGCTACGCGCTCGCGGATCGGGACGTCTTTCGATTGTGCGACATCATGTGCGGGCGGCTCGAGGCGGAAGCCGAGAGCCGCCGCCGCGTGCTGGCGAAGCGCTGACCACGTCCGATGTCCCGCGCGCTCGAGGAGTCGCACCCCTCGAGCCGCGCGGGCGCACGTGCTCCCACTACCCTCATCGTCATCGCCACAGTAGTGTCCTCCGATGAGCTCGACGGAGGACGAATGGCTGCTGGGCTGGGACCCGACCCCCGGGATCGTCTCCGTCCACGCGAGCATGGAGGGGCAGGCGCTCGTCTGGCGCCGCATCCCGGAAACGGGCGCGCTCGTCCGCGAAGCCGAGCGCTTTCGCCCCTGGTTCCTCCTCGCGCACCTCGACGACCTGCGCCACCTGGGGGATCGCCGCGGCCGCGAGGGTGACCCGCGCGCGAGCGTTCAGCATCGCGAGCTCGACGGCCCCGGCGAGCTACGGCATCTCGTCAGCGCCGACGATGGCCGCGCGCTCGTCGCGGCGCTCCTCCGCGGCGCGTCGGAGCGGCTGGGAAGACGGATCGGCCACCTCGGCGAGCTGGATCGCGAGAGCATCCTCGCCCTCCCGCCGGAGGAGCAGTACCTCGTCGCCACCGGGCGCACGTACTTCCGCGACCTCCCGTTCGACCAGGTGCACCGCCTGCAGTTCGATCTCGAGACGACGGGACTCGACGCGCGCCGCGACCGCATCTTCATGATCTCGGTGCGCTACCACGGCGGCGAGACCGAGGTGCTGGAAGCGCCGGGGGAGGACGACGCGGCGGAAGCCGCGCTCATCCGCGAGCTGCTGGAGCGCGTCCGCTCGGCCGACCCCGACGTCATCGAGAATCACAACCTGCACGGCTTCGATCTCCCCTTCCTCCACCAGCGCGCTCGCGCGCTCGGCGTGCCGCTCGCGCTCGGCCGCATCGTGGATGGGAGGCCGGCGCTGCTCCGGGAGCGCGCGGCGCGGCGTGGCGTGGCCGCGCGGACGCACACCGGCGCGTTCGACGACCGCCGTCGCGTGCGCTTCACGGCGCCGGGGCGCGAGGCGGTCGACACCCTCGACGCCGTGCGGCGCCACGACTTCTCGACGCGCGAGCTGCCAGGGCACGGGCTCAAGGCGGTCGCCAGGCACCTGGGGATCGCCGCCCCCGATCGCGAGTACATCCCGGGCGACCGGATCCACGACACCTACCGGACCGACCCCGATCGGGTGCGGCGCTACGCCACCGACGACGTGGAGGAAGTCGCCGCGCTCTCGCGCCTCCTGGGCGGCGCCGCGTACGCGCTCGCGCGAATGGTTCCCCGCCGCTACGAGCGCCTGACCGATGCCGGCCCGGCCACGGGGATCATCGATCCCCTGCTCGTACGCGCCTACCTGCGTGCGGGAAGCGCGCTTCCCATCCACGAGCAGAGCGATGGCACTCCGCACAGCGGGGCGGCGCTGCACCTGTTCGCGTCCGGGGTGGCGCACCGCGTGGTGAAGGCGGACGTCGCGAGTCTCTATCCGTCGCTCATGCGCGCGTATCGCATCGGCCCCTCACGCGACCGCCTGGGCGCGCTGCTCGCGCTCGTCGATGGGCTCGTGGAGCGCCGCCTCGATGCAAAGGCGCGGGCCCGCGCGGCGCCGCGCGGCTCGCCGGAGCGCCACACGCACGAGGCGATGTCCGCCGCGCTGAAGATCGTGGTGAACTCGGCGTACGGCTACCTGGCGGCGGGCGGGCTCACGCGGTTCGCCGACGTGCACGCCGCCAACGAGGTGACGCGCCGCGGCCGCGAAGTGCTGGCCCTCATCTGCCGCGAGCTCGAGGCGCGCGGCGTCACGCTGCTCGAGGCGGACACCGACGGCGTCTACTACGCGGTGCCGCCGGCGTGGAGCGAGAGCGACGAGCGGCGTGTCGTGTCCGAGATCGGCGCGCTCCTCCCTCCCCTGGTGCAGCTCGAGTTCGAGGGGCGGTACGCCGCGATGCTGTCGCACGAGCCGAAGAACTACGCGCTCCTCGGGTACGACGGCACCCTGCGCCTCACGGGGGTGGCGTTCCGCTCCAGCCGCTCGGAGCCGTTCGGCGAGGCGTTTCTTCGACGCGCGATCGAGCGGTTGCTCATCGGCGACATCCCCGGCGTTCGCGAGAGCTTTCTCGCGACCATCGCCGCGCTCCGCGCCCGGGCGCTCCGGACGTACGACGTCTCGTCGCGGGTGCGCCTCACGAAATCCCCGGAGGCGTACCGCGCCACGCGGGCCGCCCGGCGGGAGCCGCCGTACGAGGCGCTGCTCGCCGGCGGCCACACCAGCTGGCGGGTGGGCGACTCGGTCCGCATCTACCGCAGGCAGAACGGGGAAAGCGCGCTCGCCGGCGGGACCGCATCACAGGCGGACGACGATCCCTCGGCCAACGCTCCGCGCGACTACGACGTCGACCACTACGTGCGACTGCTGCGCGAGACCTTCGCGCAGCGTCTCGCCCGCGCCTTTCGCCCAGCGGACTTCGCCACCGTCTTCGCCGATCCCGACCAGCTCCCGCTGTTCACGGCGCCGCTCGAGGCGATCCGCACCATCCTCACCCGTCAGGGATGAGCTTCCGCAGCACCGCGAGCTGCGCGTCGAGCTCCGCGCGCAGGGTGCGGTACCGCTCGAGGGCGTCGCGCCCAACCTTCTGGTCCGCGCCGCGCGTCATGCCGTACAGGTAGCGGATGTGCTCCTGGAGCCCCGGCTTGCTGTAGCGTACCGGCGGCGTCACGAGCACCGCCTCGACCTGCCGCAGCCGCGCCAGCGTGTCGGCCGCAGCGCCCTCGCCCTTCGACAGGCGCGCACTCGCGTCCTTGATCGCCGATACCGCGCGGTTCACGTCGCTCACCAGGTCGCGCGCGCGCATCTCGTGTGCGAATTGCTCGCGGAGATCGGCGAGCGTCACGCCGTCGCGCGTCACGCGCGGGTCCTCCTCCACCCGGAGTGGACGGGTCGCGGTCCACGGCGCCCTCCCCGAGCCGTCCACCACGGTGAGGCGCACCCGATAGGTGCCCGGCACGGCGAGCGGTCCGCGGCCGCCGGTCGCGGGCGTCGCTGCCTGCCAGGGTCCGGGGTAGGAGAGATCCCAGACGAAACGATTGAGCCCCGCGTGCGCCGGCAGATGCGGCGCGCCGCGTCGCGCACGCGGGGCGCCATCGTCCTCGCCCCCCGCATCCGTTGCGGCGTGCGATGCGGCGGCGCTCGTGTCGCTGGAGAAGCTGCGCACCACCGCGCCGCTCGCATCGAGGATGTCGAGCGTCACCCGTCCCGATGGCGCGCTCGCGAGCCAGTAGTCGATCGTCGCGCCCGGCGGCGGATACTGCGGCGCCGCGGGTCCCTCCGCGGCACCGAGCTCGCTCCCCGCCTGGTAGTGCGTGCGGATCGCCGCGCGCGGCGCGAACAGGTGGGCCTTCGACGCGGCGAGCCGGTCGCTCCATTCGCGGAGCGGCGTGATGTCGTGGAGGATCCAGAACGAGCGCCCCTGGGTGGACAGCACCAGGTCTCCCCGGTGCACGCGGATGTCCGTGACCGGCGTGGCGGGGAGATTCAGCTGGAACGGCTCCCAGTGCGCGCCGTCGTCGAACGAGACGTACATCCCGAACTCCGTGCCGGCGTAGAGCAGCCCCTCGCGCTCGGGATCCTCGCGCACGACGCGCGTGGGGGAATCCTTCGGAATCCCGTTCGTGCCATCGGTGAGGCGCGCCCACGTCTTCCCGAAGTCGTTCGTGCGGTAGATGTACGGCGCGAAGTCGCCGAGCAGGTAGCGGTAGACGGCGATGTACGCCGAGCCCGGGCGGTGCGGCGACGGCTCGATGGTCTGCACGCGCCCGCCCGGCGGGAGATCCTTCGGCGTGACGTTCGCCCACGTCTTGCCGCCGTCGCGCGTGACGTGGACCGGCCCATCGTTCGCGCCGGTCCAGATCACCCCCTTCGCGAGCGGGG
>CAMLEQ010000029.1 GCA_946479015.1 uncultured Gemmatimonadota bacterium
GGGGGGGGGGGGGGGGGGGGGGGGGGGCGGGCGCGCCCCCCGGGGGGGGGGGGGGGGGGGCCCGCCCGCCCCCCGGCGCGGGGGGGGGGGCCGCCCCCCCCCCCCCCCCCCCCCCCCACTTCCGCATCGTTGCTCTTGTCGTTCCCGACCCCTCATCCCGCCGTTCCCGAGATCCCCCCGGCCTCCAGCCCCTGGCCCCCAGCCCCTGACAAGGCGCACTCGAGCCACCCCGCCACCTCCTCCGCCACCCGCTCCCACCCCGGCTCGCCGATGATGAAGTGGCCGTGCTCCGCGTATTCCCGCAGCTCGGCGTGGTAGCGGGCGGCGAGGGCGCGACCGATGCGCGGCGCCAGGAACCGGTCGTCCGACGCGGCCACGGAGAGCACGGGGCAGCGCACGCGGCGCGCGTCCACCGCGATCAGGCCGAGCGACAGCTCGAGACCGGCGCGCCCGCTCTCGGGGACGAGCCGCGTGAACAGGGCGTCGTGCTCCGCCGGCGGCACGCGATTGAACATCAGCGCCTCGGCATCGCCGCGCGTGGGCACGAGCGGGCGGGAGAGGAGGAGCGCCGGCGCGTGCTTGAGCTGCCGCGCCAGCAGCGATGCGCTCGCCACGCTGATCCCGCGTGGTGGCGCCGCGCAGAGCAGCACGGCCGCGCGCACCGCGTCCGCTTCGGCGAGCTTCTGCGCGATCAGCCCGCCCATCGAGTGGCCGACGACGATGGGGCGCCCCATCGCGCGCGCGACGCCGAGCGCATCGTCCACGTGGTCGCGCATGGAGACGCGCCCGATGTCGTCGACCGGGCGGCTCCCGTCGCGTCCGCGCAGGTCGATTGCCACACCGGGCCATCCGCACGCGGCCATCCAGCGCTGGAACGCGTCGAACATCCACGCGCCCCCGAACATGCCGTGCACGTAGAGCACCGGCGGCCGCGCGGCATCCGCGACGTCCGTGGCCGTGCCGGCGATCCCGTTCTCGAACGTGACGCGGCGCGTGGTGGTCGTGGTGATGGGGCTGGGCATGCGTGTATGATACTCGGGGTCGGGGGTCGGGGGGCGGGGGCCGGGGGGACTCAGGGAGGCGGGGGCGGGGACGGCACATGCCCCTGAATCCTCCCCGTCGTTCCCTGTCTTCGAAGTTCCCGACTCCTGGCCCCTCGGTTCGCTGAATCCACCCGGCCCCTGGCCCTCAACCTCCAACCCCGAGAATGGAACCGTATTCGCGACATGTCTTCATCTGCTCCGGCGGCTTCTGCTCGCCCGGGCACGAGGGGCGCGAGCTGTACGCGCTGCTGCCGCGCCTGCTGCAGCGCGAGGGGCTGCTGTTCGGGCCCGACCGTGTGAAGCGGGGGGAGACGCCCTGCCTCGGGGTGTGCAGCGGTGGACCGATCGTGGTGGTCTATCCCGACGGAGTGTGGTACCATGAAGTGACGCCGGCGCTGCTGGAGCGCATCGTGGTGGAGCACCTGAAGGGAGGACGCGTGGTGGAGGATGCGGTGTTCCACCGGCTCGGCGGAGACGGCGCGCGGCACGGATGCTGACACGCCCGTGCCCCGGACGCGTCACCTGCACAGGAGTGGATCGATGGAACGGTCGCGTGCGTGGGAGAATCATCAGCGGGAGCTCGATCCCGATCGCGATGTGGAGCGCGATCGGGTCTCGGCCGGCGTGGCGGCGACGCTGCGCGCGCGGGGGGTGGAGCTCACGGGGGACGAGACGAGCGACCAGCTCGCCGACATCCTGTCCGCGGTGGAGCGGTTCGAGGCCGCGGTATCGGAGATCGGCGGCGACCGGATGGTGAACGACGCGTACTCCTCGCAGCCCGAGGATGCCGCGTTCGTGCTCCCGCGGCGCGCGGCGGACGAAGCGGCCACCCAGAACGCCGACCGGGTGCTCCGCGCCGCGCGCCGCCTGGCGCGGTGTCGCGCCGCGCCGGCGCGCGCCGGCGCGCCGCGCATCTCCACCGCCAGCCGCTCCAGCCGGGCCACGCGCTCGGCGGTGGACGGGTGCGTCGAGAACAGGCTCACCATCCCGCGCCCGCCGAAGGCGGCGAGGGGGTTCACGATCGCGAGCTGCGCGGCGCTCGGTGACACCTGCATCGGGATCCGGTGCGCGGTCGCCTCGAGCTTGCGCAGCGCGCTCGCGAGCTCGAGCGGGCGCCCGGAGATGCGCGCGCCCACCGCGTCCGCCTTGAACTCGCGCTGCCGGCTGATCGCGAACTGGATCAGCATGGCCGCGATCGGGGCGAGGAGCGCCATGGCGAGCGCCGCGAGCGGGTTCGCGTGATCGTCGTCGCCGCCGCCGAACCAGAGGCCGAAGGTGGCGAGGTTGCTCACCGCGCCGGCGAGCGTGGCGGCCACGGTCTGGAGCAGCATGTCGTGGTTCTTCACGTGCGCCAGCTCGTGCGCGAGCACTCCCTCCAGCTCGTCCTGGCCGACGGTGCGCAGGATCCCCTCCGTCACGCACACCACCGCGTGGTGCGGGTCGCGCCCGGTGGCGAACGCGTTGGGCTGCTCGTGCGGGGCGATGGCGAGCGTGGGCATGGGCAGCCCCGCGCGCTGGCGGAGGCGGTCCACCATCGCGTACAGCTCCGGCGCGCTTCGCGCGTCCACCACGCGCGCGCGGTAGGCGCGGAGCACCATCTTGTCCGACGAGAAGTACAGGAAGAGGTTCATGGCGGCGGCGAAGACGAACGCGAGCACCATCCCGCTCTGCCCGCCGATGTAGCCGCCGAGCACCATCAGCAGGGCGGTGAGCCCCGCCATCAGCACGAACACCTTGATGTTGTTCATGGCGATCCTCCGGTCCATGTGATGCGCGACAGGCGAGCCCTCGCGCGCATGCCGGGCACATGCCCGGACTCGCGAAGGTCTCGCCTGATCCGAGGACCCGGCCGGACCGTGCGCCCCGCGATGCTCGCGCGAACGGCGCAGTCTTGACGATCCGGCCGCGCGGACCCCCAGGCCCGCGTGGCTACTCCCCTTCAATGTTCCGTGGAGATGATACCCGCGACTGCACGGGGGGTGCCACGCCGTCCGCGTCGCGGAAACGGGTGGAGCGGCGCGCCGCTACCGCCGCCGCTCGGCCCGCTCGATCGCCTCGCGCACCGCGCGCAGGTGCCGCTCCCACACCGCCGTGGCGAAGCGGAAGAAGTTCGCGCGGCGCGCGGGGTCATCGAGGAGAAATCTGGCCACGCTCCGGTGCCCCTTGAGCGTGTTGCACGCCCTGCACGCGGTCACTAAGTTGCCACCGGAGCGGTCGCCCCCGCGCACCCGCGGCTGCACGTGATCCACCGTCAGCTCGTCCGCCAGGTACACCTGGCCGCAGTACACGCAGCGATGTCCATCGCGCGCGAAGACCGCCTCACGATTCAATGCCCGAGCCCCTCAATCCACGTCGCGCGATGATGGGAGCCGCCAAGCGGTTCCTCCTGAAGCAGGCCGATGACCACCTGCGCGCGCCGGCGGAAGTGGAACCCCCACGCCTCATACTCCGAGCCCTCGAGACGATCGGCATGTCCCGCTCCCGTGAACGCATTCTCGCCAACCTCGACGAGATGTACACCGAGGCCTTCCAGCGCGCCAAGGCCAACGAGGATGACGCGCAGATGGCGACGCTCGATTTCGCCTACCGGCGCGAGCAGCTGTACTTCGAGATCCTGCTGGACATTCGCGACGCGATGGAGCGGCGGTAGGGGCTCGCTCGGGGCCGGAGGTCGGGGGCCGGGGGCCAGGGGGATCCCGGGAGGAGACGGGATCGGGACCGCACCCGCCGCTGCCCCCTTCCACCATTCCCTGTCGTTGATCTTCCCGGCCCCCGATCCCGCCGCTCCCTGAATCCCACTGGCTCCTGGCCCCCGGCCCCCAGCCCCCGATGCTCCTCCCCTTCGTCCTCCCCGCCCTCCTCGGCCTCACGGACCTCGCGCCGAAACCGGAGCACTCCCCCGTGACGCTCGTCGTGGTGAACGCACACGTCTGGACGGGCGTCGCGCGGCGACCGTGGGCGGATGCCATCGCCGTGCGCGGCGACCGGATCGCCGCCGTCGGCTCGAGCGCCGAGATCCGGAAGCTCGTGATGCAGGGGACGCGCGTGATCGACGCGCACGGCGCCATGCTCGTGCCGGGGTTCATCGACTCGCACGTCCACTTCATCGATGGCGGCTTCGGGCTCGCGTCGGTGAAGTTGCGTGACGCGAAGACTCCCGCGGAGTTCATCGCCCGCATCAAGGCGTTCGCGGCGACCGTGCCGCCGGGAACGTGGATCCTGAACGGCGACTGGGACCACGAGAACTGGGGGGGCGAGCTCCCGCGCCGCGAGTGGATCGACTCGGTGACGCCGAACACCCCCGTGTGGGTGCAGCGGCTCGACGGGCACATGGGGCTCGCCAACAGCGCGGCGCTGCGCGCCGCCGGCATGAGCCGGGACACGAAGGACGTGGAGGGCGGCACGATCGTCCGCGACGCGGACGGCGCACCCACGGGGGTCCTGAAGGACAACGCCATGGGGCTCATCGGCGGCGCCATCCCCGATCCGAGCCCGGAGATGGCGGACCGCGCCCTCGACGCCGCGATGCGCTACGTGGCGGAGCAGGGGGTGACGTCGGTCCACAACATGGGCTCCTGGTACGACCTGGCCGTGTTCGAGCGGGCGCACCGCGCGGGGCGGCTCATCACCCGCATCTACGCCGCCGTGCCGCTCGCCACGTGGGAGCGCCTGCGCGACACGGTGGCCGCGCGCGGCCACGGCGATGAGTGGGTGCGCATCGGGGCGCTCAAGGGATTCGTGGATGGCTCGCTCGGCTCGCACACGGCCGCGATGCTCGCGCCGTTCACCGATGCCCCCGGCGACACCGGGCTGTTCGTGAACACGCCGGAGGATCTCTACGCGTGGACCAGCGGCGCCGACAAGGCGGGGCTGCACGTGATGGTCCACGCCATCGGCGACCGCGCGATCCGCACGCAGCTCGACATCTACGAGCGCGTGGAGCGGGAGGACGGGCCGCGCGACCGGCGCTTCCGCATCGAGCACGCGCAGCACATCGCCCCCGCCGATCTCCCGCGCTTCGCCGCGCTCGGCGTGATCGCGAGCATGCAGCCCTACCACGCCATCGACGATGGCCGGTGGGCGGACAAGGTGATCGGCGCCGAGCGCGCGAAGACCACGTACGCGTTCCGGTCGCTGCGCGATGCCCGCACGCGGCTCGCCTTCGGGAGCGACTGGTCGGTGGCGCCGGCGACGCCCATCGAAGGGATCTACGCCGCCGTCACGCGCCGCACCCTCGACGGCGCCCACCCCGACGGATGGGTGCCGGAGCAGAAGATCACCGTGGAGGATGCGCTGCGCGCGTACACCAGCGGCGGCGCCTACGCGAGCTTCGAGGAGAAGCTGAAGGGAACGCTCGAGCGCGGGAAGCTCGCCGATTTCGTGCTCATCGATCGCGACCTCACGCGCATTCCCCCGGAGCAGATCCGCGACGCCCACGTGGTCATGACCGTGGTGGGGGGCCGGGTCGTCTTCGAGCGCTCGGCGCACGCGGAGGCGCGCGGCGAGTGAGACGATGAGGGCGGTGCGCGCGTCCCACAGGGAAACCCGAACCCGAGAGGTGACCCGATGGCGATGCGAGACACCGCCCTCCTGATCGCGCTCGCGGCCGCCCTGGCCGCGTGCAAGAAGTCCGAAGCCGATGCACGCCCGGATGCCGGCGCGCCGGCATCCGAGGCCGCAGCGCCGGCGAGCGCGACCGAGGGCGCGCCGAACAGCGCCATCCACCTCGTGGTCACCGGCGGTCCGCACGCGGGGACGTACGACGCCCAGGCCACGAGCGGCGGGTGCAGCTACGGGCTCGCGGGACCCAAGGCATGGGGGAACCAGTACAGCATCGACGCCAACGACCCGAAGCAGTTCAGCAGCCTGCAGCTCGTGGTCCCCGATGCCAAGGAGGCGGCCGGCGGCACGTCGCACTTCCTGATGACGGTCGGCTTCGGTCCGCTCATGCAGATGGCCACCTACGATGTGGACACGCGCGCCGATGCCAGCAAGCCCCAGGGAAAGGGGACGCTCACCGTGGACGATCGCGGCGGGAGCGGCAAGGTGACCTTCTCCGCCCAGACCGCGGCCGGCGTGAAGCTCGAGGGGACGATCGACTGTCACACGGTGATGCGGATGGGCTGAGCCCGATCACCCGTCCCTCGCGGCGGCGCCCGCGCCTGGCGCGGCGCCGCTCCGCCCGCCGCCGGTGGCGGTGATCGCCCGGCATCGAATCAGGAAGCACGCCGACAGCGTCCGGACCGCTTCGCCCCGCACCATTGAGCGGATCGCGAGGTGCGCATGCTGCTGCGAAAGCTGGCCGAGGCGTTCGCGGAGCTCGAGGTCACGAGTGGACGTCACCGTGTCACCGATCTGGTGGCGGCGCTGCTCCGCGCCGCCGCCGAGGACGAGCTGCAGCCCGTCGTGTACCTGCTGCTCGGGGACCTCCGGCCGCCGTACGAGGGAGTGGTGCTCGGCATGGGGGAGAAGCTGCTGGCCTCCGTGCTCGCGGAGGCGTACGGCGCGAGCGCGGCGACGGTCGCCAGAAAGCTCGCGCGCGCCGGCGACCTCGGCACGGTCGCGCAGGAGCTGGCCCCCGCGCCGGCGCGCTCGCGCGTCACCGTGCGGCGGGCGTACGAGGCGCTCCTGGCCGTGACGCGCGCGTCGGGCGCCGGCGCGGTGCGGCGCAAGACCGACCTGCTCGTCGAGCTGCTGCGCGCCATCGGGCCGCTGGAGGCGAAGTACATCGTGCGCGCCGCCCAGGGGCGGCTCCGCCTCGGCATCGGCGAGCAGACGATTCTCGAGGGCACGGCGCTCGCCGCGTTCGGCGATCGCAAGATGAAAGACGTGGTGGAGCACGCGTACAACGTGCGCTCCGATCTCGGCGGCGTGGTGAGTCTCGCGCTGCGGCAGGGGCGCCGCGCGCTCGAGCGCATCACCCCGCAGGTGGGCGTGCCCGTGCGCCCCGCGCTCGCGCAGCGGCTGGCATCGGCGGAGGAGATCATCGCGAGGCTCGGCGTGGTGCAGGCCGAGCCCAAGTACGACGGCTTCCGTCTCCAGATGCACCGCGATGGCGATCGCGTGTGGGCGTTCAGCCGCCGGTTGGAGAACGTCACCGGGATGTTCCCCGAGCTGACCGCCGGCGTGTGCCGCCAGCTCCGCGCGAAGCGGGCGATCGTGGAGGGGGAGGCGGTGGTGTACGATCCCGACACGGGGGAGTTCCTCCCGTTCCAGGTCACGATGACGCGGAAGCGGAAGACGGCCATCGCCGAGTCGGCGGCGCGCCATCCACTGCGGCTGTTCGCCTTCGACGTGCTGTACGCGAACGGGCGCGACTACCTGTCGCACCCCCAGCGAGAGCGCTCGCGCCGGCTCCGGGAGCTGCTGCCGTTCCGGGAAGGGGATCCGGTGGCGGTCACCGAGATGCGCCTCATCGACTCGGCGGCGGAGCTGCAGTCGTACTTCGACGAGATGATCGCCCGCGGGCTCGAGGGGATCATCGCCAAGCGCCCGGACGCGCCGTACCACGCCGGCGCGCGCGGCTACGATTGGGTGAAGCTGAAGCGGGCGTACCAATCCAAGCTGCGCGACACCGTGGACGTGGTGCTCGTGGGCTACCTGCGCGGCCGCGGCAAGCGTGCCTCGCTCGGGATCGGCTCGCTGCTCGCGGCGGTGTACGACCCCGAGCACGATCGCTACCGGACAGTGGCGAAGATCGGCTCCGGGCTCACCGAGCGCGGCTGGCGCGAGCTGCGCGCGCGACTCGACGAGCAGGCGCGCGCGCGCAAGCCGGCGAACGTGGACTCGCTCATCGTCCCCGACGTGTGGGTCGCGCCGACGCTCGTGGTGGCGGTACTCGCCGACGAGATCACGCGCTCGCCGTTCCACACGTGCGGCAAGGTGGACGGACAGCCGGGCTATGCGCTGCGCTTCCCGCGCGTGCTCGACGGCATCCGCGCCGACAAGGGGCCCACGGATGCGACGACGGAGCGCGAGGTGCTCGACCTGTACCGGCTGCAGCGCGCCCCGTCGCGCGCGGCGGCGCGAGCGAGCACCGGGCGGACGGCACGCCGCGGGGCGCGCGGGCGCGCGCGCGGCGGCGCGGTGAGGGGCGCATGAGCGACGTGTCGGTGTTCGCCGGGACGGGGAATCCGGCGCTCGCCGCCGCCGCGGTGGCGGAGCTCGGGCTCGCGCTCTCGCCGTGCACGGTGTCGCGCTTTCCCGATGGTGAGCTGTCGGTGGAGCTGGAGGTGTCGGTGCGCGGGCACGACGTGTTCCTCGTCCAGCCGACGGCGCCGCCGGTGAACGACAACCTGATGGAGCTGCTCGTGCTCGCCGACGCCGCGCGCCGCGCCTCCGCGGCGCGGATCACGGCGGTGATCCCGTACTTCGGCTACGCGCGCTCGGACAAGCGCTCCGGGCGGCGCGGTCCCGTGACGGCGAGCGCCGTCGCGCGGATGCTCGAAGGGGCGGGGGTGGCGCACGTGGTCACGGTGGAGGTTCACACGCCGCAGCTCGAGGGGTTCTTCCACGTCCCGATCGATGACCTGTCCGCGGTGGGCACACTGTGCGCCGAGCTGCGCTCGCGGGTGAGCAGCGACGCGGTGGTCGTCTCTCCCGACCTGGGAGGCGCGCGGCGCGCGTCGGAGTACAGCCAGCGCCTGGGGCTCCCCACGGCCGTGTGCCGCAAGCGGCGCACGAGCGGCACGGAGGTGTCGGTGAGCGAGGTGATCGGCGCGGTGGCGGGGCGGCCGTGCATCATCGTGGACGACATGATCACGACGGGCGGCACGGTGGCCGAGTGCGCGCGGGCGCTGCGCGAGGCGGGCGCGCGCCCGGAGCCGCTCGTCGCGGCCACGCACGGCGTGTTCGCTCCCGGAGCGCGGGAGCGGCTGGCGGCGGCCGGCGCGCGCGCGGTGCTGGTGACCGATACCATCGCGCAGGCGCCGGCGAGCGGGGTCGAGGTGGTGTCGGTGGCGCCGCTCCTCGGCGCCGCGCTCCGCCGCCTCGTGTCGGAGGCGTCGCTCAGTGACCTCGTGTGACCGGGGCGCGCGGCGCGGGAGAAGGGGAGCCGCGGCGCTGGCGCGCGCCGCGCTCGCGCTCGCGGCGCTCGCGGCGCTCGCCGCGTGCACGGAGGCGCATCCAACGCACCGATTCGTCGCCACCATCCCGCCGCTCGCGTTCGTGCTGCGCGAGCTGGCGGGGGACACGGCGGTGGCGGTGCTCCTCCCCCCGGGCGCATCGCCCCACACGTACGAGCCGCGCCCCTCCGACGTGGCCGCGGCGCAGCGGAGCGCGGCATTCGCGTACGTCGCGCCCGCGCTCGACGGCTGGGCGGCGCGCCTCCCCGCGCGGCGCCGCATCGAGATGTTCGCGCTCGTCCCTCCGGCGCTCCGGCTGCCGCTCCCGCCTCCCGACGCCGGCGAGGCGCGCGCCCTGGAGGCGTCGGTGGACGATGGCGCGCCGGATCCGCACTTCTGGATGGACCCGGTGGTGGTGCGCGCCGTGCTCCCCGCGCTCACGGACTCGCTCTGCGCGGTGGACCCCGAGCGGTGCGCGCTCTACCGCGGCAACGCGGCGCGCTTCGCCGACACGCTGCGCGCGCTCGACGCGGAGCTCGCGGCCACGCTCGCGCCGCTGCGCGGGCGCGCCGTGGTGCTCTTCCACCCCTCGATGCGCTACCTGCTCGCGCGCTACGGCATCCGGGTGGCGGCGATGGTCGAGCCGTCGCCGGGGCAGGAGCCCACGCCGCGCCGCGTCGAGGCGCTCGCCGCGATCGTCAGGCGCACCGGCGCCACGACGATCTACACCGAGCCGCAATTGCCACGGCGTCCGGCGGAGGTGATCGCCGAGCTCGCGCACGTGCGCCTGGATGAGCTCGACCCGCTCGGCGGCACCCCCGGGCGCGACACGTACGCCGCGCTCCTCCGCTACGATGCCGGCGTGCTCCGGCGGAGCGCGCGATGACCGTGCCGGCGGTGGAGGCGCGCGCGCTGTCGGTTCGTCTCGGCGCGGTGCGGGTGCTCGAGGACGTCACGTTCGCCATTCCCCCGGGGAGCGTGCTCGTGATCGCCGGGCCGAACGGCTCCGGGAAGACGACGCTCGTGCGGACGCTGCTCGCGCTCGTGGCGCCGTCCGAAGGCGACGTGCGCGTGCTCGGGAGCGCGCCGGCGGCGGTGCCGCCGGAGTGGGTCGGCTACGTGCCGCAGATCAAGCTGCTCGACCGCACCTTTCCCGGCACCGGCCTCGAGCTGGTGGTCTCCGGCATCCGCCGCGGCTGGCCGTGGCGCGTGCGGCGCGCGGAGCGCGAGCGCGCCCTGGCGGCGCTGCGGCTGCTCGGGAGCGAGCGGCTCGCGGGGCGCGCCATCGGCCGCCTTTCCGGGGGGGAGCTGCAGCGGCTCTATCTCGCCCGCGCGCTCGCACGCGATGCGCGGCTCATCCTGCTCGACGAGCCCGCCACCGGCGTGGACGTGGCGGGGGAGGAGACGCTGCACGGCTTTCTCGACACGCACCGCCTGGCCCGGGACATCACCATCGTGCTCGTGACCCACGATCTGAGCGTGGCCGCCGATCATGCCACGCACGTGCTGCTCATCAACCGGCGGCAGATCGCCTTCGGCGCGCCAGCCGCGGTGCTCACGAGCGACGCGCTGGCGCGCGCCTTCGGCCACGCGCCGCATCCATTCGTCGTGCAGCCGGGGGCGGAGGCGCATGTGGCACGCCCTTGATCAGTCGTTCATGCAGCGGGCGCTCGCCGCGGGGCTCCTGATGGCGCTCCTCGGCGGCTACCTGGGCCCGTTCGTGGTGCAGCGCGGTCTCGCCTTCCTCGGCGATGGGCTCGCGCACGCCGCGTTCGGCGGCGTGGCGCTCGCGTTCCTGCTGAACACCGAGCCCCTGTGGATCGCGATCCCGTTCACCGTCGCCGTGGCCGCGGCGATCACCTGGGTGCGCGACCGCACGCGACTCGGTGCCGACACGGCGGTGGGGATCTTCTTCTCCGTGTCCGTGGCGCTCGGGGTGATCTTCCTCTCCAGGAAGGCCGGCTACACCGCCGACGCGTTCACGGTGCTCTTCGGCTCCATCCTCGCCGTGGGGGCGGCGGATCTCTGGGCGGCGGCGCTGACGCTGGCCGTGGCGCTGGCGGCGCTCCCCGTGTGGGGGCGGTGGGCGCTCGCGTCGTTCGACCGCGAGCTGGCGCGGGCGGACCGGCTCGCCGTCCGGCGCGACGACTACCTGCTGAACATCCTCATCGCCGTGGTGGTGGTGGCCGGCGTGAAGCTCGTGGGGATCGTGCTCGTCACCGCCTTCCTGGTGATCCCCGCCGCCACCGCGCGGTTGGCATCGCGCACGCTCGCGGCGATGACGGTGCTCGCGGTGGCCGACGGGATCGCGAGCGTGCTGGCGGGACTCTGGGTCTCGTACCGCCTGGACGTGCCGAGCGGCGCGACGGTGATCCTGGCGCAGGCGACGCTCTTCTTCGTGGTGATGGTCGCCGTGGGCGCGGCGCGCCGGAGCGCGTGAGGGGCGTCACCGCCGGCCGCCGTGCAGGAGCTTCCGGAGCTGCGCGAGCGGTCGCGTGTTCGCCACGTCGCGCCGCTCGATCCATCCGCGGCGCGCCTGGTCCACCCCCCAGCGCATGAAGCGCAGCTCGGCGGTGGCGTGCGCGTCGGTGGAGATCACCAGGCGGATCCCCTGCTCACGGGCCGCGCGGCAGGCGAGATCGTCGAGGTCGAGCCGCTCGGGCTGCGCGTTCACCTCCAGCATCACGCCGTGGTCGGCGGCGGCCCGGAACACCTCGTCGAGGTGCAGCGTCGCGCCGCGCCGTCCACCGATGATCCGTCCGGTGGGGTGCGCGAGCACGTCCACCGCCGGGTGCGCGAGCGCGCGGACCACGCGCCGCGTCTGCTCGTCCACGGGCAGCTCGAGCCGGGAGTGCAGCGACACGAGCACGATGTCCAGCATGGCGAGCGTGTCGTCGTCGAGGTCGAGCCGGCCGTCGGCATGGATGTCCACCTCCGCGCCCTTGAGCAGCGTGAGTGTGCGAAGCTTCGCGTTCAGCCGGTCGATGCGCCGCATCTGGCGCCGGAATCCCGCGCGGTCGAGCCCACCGGCGATGCGCACGGTGGGGGTGTGATCGGTGATCGCGAGGTACTCGTAGCCCATCGCCTCCGCCGCGCGCGCCATCTCCTCCAGCGAATCGCGCCCATCGCTGTCGGTGGTGTGCGACTGGAGGTCGCCGCGGATGTCGCCCGGCTCCACGAGGTGGGGGAGCGCATCCGCGGCCGCGGCCTCGATCTCTCCCCGCGCTTCGCGCAGCTCCGGCGCGATCCACGGCAGGCCGACGGCGCGGAACACGTCCCGCTCGTCCGCGCCGGCCACGCGGCGCGTGCCGCGGAAGATTCCGTACTCGTTGATCTTGAGCCCGCGCTGCTGCCCGAGGCGGCGGATGGCAATGTTGTGCGCCTTCGAGCCCGTGAAGTAGTGCAACCCCGCGCCGTAGCTCGCGGCCGGGAGCACGCGCAGGTCCACCTGCAATCCGCACCGCAGCCGTACCGCGGCGCGCGTGGATCCCCTGGCGAGGACCTCCGCGACCTCGGGGTAGCCGACGAACCGCTCGATCACCGGCGAGTCCGCGCGCGCGGCGACGAGGAGGTCGAGGTCGCCGACGGTCTCCCGGCAGCGGCGGAAGCTCCCCGCGAGCTCCGCACGCGTCACCCCGTCGGTCGCCCGCACGTGCCCGAGGAGCGCCTCGCCGTACTGCGCGGCCACTGCGCGCGCGACGCGCTCTCCAGTGGCGGTGCGGTGCTCCAGCTCGCGAAGGATCCGCTCCTCGGTGAGGGCGCCGAAGCCGGAGAGCTCGCGGATCTTCCCGGCGCGCGCCGCGCGCGCCAGCCCATCGAGCGAGCGGATGCCGAGCTGCTCCGCCAGGATGCGCGCGCGCTTGGGGCCCAGCCCGGGGAGCCTCATGAGCTCCGCCGCGCCCCTCGGAGCGGCGCGCTCGGCCTGGCGCAGCTGCGCCAGCGTGCCCGTGTGGACGATCTCCTCGATCTTGCCGGCGAGGTCCTCGCCGATCCCGGGTAGCTCGCGGAGCGCGCCTGGATCGCCCCGCGCGAGCTCGTCCACCGAGTCCGGCAGCTCGGAGACCGTGCGCGCGGCGGCGCGGTAGGCCCGCACGCGGAAGGGATTCGCGTTCTCGATCTCCAGCAGGTCGGCCAGCTCGTTGAAGAGCCGCGCCACTTCGGCGTTCTCCACCTGGTGGCGATGCGCCGGCACGTGCCGGTCGGGAACGTTCGTGTGCGTCATGACTCCGCCTCCGCGCGTCGCGCGATGCCCGCGCCCAGAATCCACACGATCGGAAGCGGCGCGGCCGCGCGCAGTCGGGAGGGCGTCGCGCGCGGGTCAGGGGAACCCGGAACGGCGACGGGGGAGCGGCGTGATCACGCCGCTCCCCCGTCGCGCCGGAGCACCGCCGCGCCGAGCGCCGTCGTGCTCAGAAGCGCATCAGCTCCTCGTACGCCCGCTTGAAGTCGTCCACCTGCGGCAGGATGGCGTCCTCGAGCTGCGGGGCGTAGCCGACGAAGGTGTCCGTGGACGCCACGCGCTTCACCGGCGCGTCGAGCCACGCGAAGCAGTCGTTGGCGATCGCGGCGGCGATCTCGGCGCCGTAGCCCCACGCGAGCGAGTCCTCGTAGGCCACGATCACGCGCGACGTCTTCTTCACCGATGCGTACACCGTCTCGCGATCCCACGGCGAGAGCGTGCGCAGGTCGATCACTTCCACGTTCGGCCCGCCGGCCTCCGCCACCTGGTTGGCCGCCGTCACCGCGCGCTGCACCGTGGCGCCGTACGTGACCACCGTGAGGTCCGTCCCCTCGCGCACCGTCCGCGCCTTGCCGAACGGGATCATGAAGTTCGGCCCGGGATACCGCCCCTTGTTGTACGTCTGGCGGTAGAGGTGCTTGTGCTCGAGGAAGATCACCGGGTCGTCGCAGCGGATCGCGGTGCGGAGCAGCCCGTTCGCGTCGAGCGCCGTGGACGGGCACACCACGCGCAGCCCAGGGCAGTGCGTGAACAGCGAGGCGCCCGTCTGCGAGTGGTAGATCGCGCCGCGGATGTAGCCGCCGTAGGTGGTGCGCACCACCACCGGAGCGGAGAACGCGTTGTTCGACCGCCAGCGCATCGTCGCCAGCTCGTTGCGGAGCTGCATGTACGCCGGCCAGATGTAGTCGAAGAACTGGATCTCGACCACCGGCTTGAAGCCGCGCGTGGCGAGGCCGATGGCGCGGCCGATGATGTTCGCCTCGGCGAGCGGGGAGTTGTAGACGCGAGCGCCGCCGAACTCCTTCTGGAGCCCCCACGTCACCTTGAACACGCCTCCCTTTCCCTTGACCTTCCCCATGTACTGCTCGCGGGAGACGTCGGCCACGTCCTCGCCGAAGACGAGGATCTTCTCGTCGCGCCGCATCTCGTCCTTCATGCAGGCGTTGAGCAGGTCCACCATCGTCGTCGGCTCGCCGGCGAACTGCGGGTCGTCCTCGGTGTCGAACTGCTCGCCGGTGGGATCCACGTCGGGGGAGTAGACCGCGAAGTACACCGTGTCCGCTCCGGGCTGCGGCTGCTCGAGCGCGTCGTCGGTCGCGTGCTGGATGGCGGCGTCCGCCTCGTCACGGATCTTCGCGATCTCGTCCTCGGTGGCGTACCCCTCGGCCACGAGCCACTTCGGGAAGGTCACCACCGGATCGCGCGCCGCCTCGGCCTCCCGCTCCTCGGCCGGCTTGTACATCACCTCGTCGTCGGAGAGCGAGTGCGAGTACGGACGGATCACGTGCGCGTGCACCAGCGCCGGTCCCTTCCGCTTGCGCGCGTGCTCGACGGCCTTGGACATGGCGGCGTAGCTCGCCACCAGGTCACACCCGTCCACCTCCTGGATGAACAGCCCCGGGAAGCCCGTGAGGAGCTTCGAGATGCTGCCGCCGGCGGTGTTCACCTCCACGGGGACGGAGATCGCGTAGCCGTTGTCCTCGACGAGGTAGACGACGGGGAGCTTCAGGTTGCAGGCGGAGTTCAGCGACTCCCAGAACTCCCCCTCGCTCGTGGTGCCATCGCCGGTGGAGACGTACACCACCTCGTCCTTCTCGAATCCTTCGGAGATCCCGATGAGCTTCGCGCGGAGCGACGCCTCGGCACAGCCCACGGACTGGAGGAACTGCGTGCCGGTGGGGGAGGAGGAGGAGACGATGTTGAGCTTCTCGTGTCCCCAGTGGCTCGGCATCTGGCGGCCGCCGGAGTTCGGATCGATCGCCGCGCCCACCGCCTCGTAGAGCATCTCCGCCGGCGTCATCCCGAGCTGGAGGCAGAGCGCGCGATCACGGTAGTAGGGGTAGAACCAGTCGTAGCCCGCGCGGAGCGCCATGCCGGCGGCCGTGAGCACGGCCTCGTGACCAGCGCCCGAGATCTGGAAGAAAATCTTGTTCTGCCGCTTGAGCTGGATCTCCTTGTCATCCAGCCGGCGCGACAGGTACATGTTGCGGAACGCGCCGAGCAGCTGCTCGCGAGTCAGGCCGGCGGCGCTCTTGCGCTCGGCACGAGTCTGAGTTGCCATGGGTCTCCGGGTCTGAAGGTGCTTCGTATCCGAAAGATAGGGGGAAACGCCGGAGGAGCCAATTGCGGGGCGCGGGACGCGGGACGCGGGACGCGGGACGCGGGATGCGGGTGACATGGAAGGCGACACGGGGCCGGCGAATGCCGGCCCCGTGTCGCAGTCACTGTCCCAGTCGCGCCCCGCGCCCCGCACCCCGCGCCCCACCTCCGCGCGGAGCTCGACGCAGCTCAGAAGATGATTCCGAACGTCACCGGCACCGTTCGGATCGACTTCGTGTCGATGACTCCCTGATCGGTGTACACGTTCTGCACGCGCCCCTCGAGGAAGGCGTCGATGCGGCCGAGGCTGAAGGAGAGGCCGGCGCCGCCGTCGATGCCGAACTTCGTGGTCGAGGCGCTCGCGCCATCGACGGTGTTCTTCAGGTTGAAGGCGCCGAGGCCGGCGAGCAGGTACGGGCGCACGGGGCCGTGCAGGAGATTCAGCTTGAGCCCAGCGATCCCGCTGAGCAGCCGGCCGCTTCCCGTCGCGCCGCCGCTCACCTCGTCCTTGAGGTCGAACTTCGAGTAGCCGAGGTCGAAGCGGAGCTGGGGGAGGAAGCCCAGGTTGACGAGCAGGAATCCCTGTCCGTGCACGCCGTTCTTGAAGACGTGCTCGGAGTGGCTGGTGGGCACGTCCACGCCGCCGCCGAGACCGAGGCGGAGCCTGTGCTGATGCGGAGCCTGGGGGACGTTGGCCATCTGGGCGCGCGCGGCGGGAGCGGCCGCGCCGGCGGCGATGACGAGCGCGAGGAGCGCGGAGCCGACGGTACGCATGGGGAGGTCCTCGGATAGAGAAATGGCGCCGCACGCGTGGCAACGGGGCGGCTGATCATGGGACGTGAGGTGGGCGGTCGGGTTCTCACTCGGGGGTGGGGCGGGTGTTAGGAGCTGGTGGCTAGACCACCGTGAAACGCGTGTGGCGTGTGGGGAACTGACGGGATGAGGAGGGAGGTACGGCGCGTGTAGGTTCGTGTGTAGGTGGACTCTCTCTACATCCGAACCTACTCGCGCTCTACCTCGCTCCTCTCCCCGTCAGTCTCCCACACGCCACACGC
>CAMLEQ010000030.1 GCA_946479015.1 uncultured Gemmatimonadota bacterium
CGATCACGCCCACGCCGCGGATCTCCATGTGATGGCGCGCCAGCTCGTGCCCGCGCCCGATGATCACGTCGTTGCCGCGGCGCGTGGCGATGACGATGTCGTCCGCCACCAGCCGGTGGCCGCGCTCCACCAGGTCGAGCACGCACTCCGACTTCCCGATCCCGCTCCGTCCCACGAACAGCAGCCCCACGCCGTACACGTCGGCGAGGGAGCCGTGCAGCGTGGTGGACGGCGCGAACTCCTCGTCCAGCGCCGGCTTCACGCGCCGGTAGAACTCCGTGGTCTTGAGCGCCGAGCGCAGGATCGGCACGCCGTGCCGGCTCGCGATCTCGAGCATGTCGGCGGGCACGTCGAGCGCCTTGGTGACGACGGCGCACGGCACCTGGAAGGAGAAGAACTGCTCGAGCAGCCGGCAGCGCTCCTCCGCGGGGAGCGAGGCGAGATAGGTGATCTCCGTCTCGCCGAACACCTGGACGCGGTTGGCCGGGAAGCGCTCGACGAAGCCGGCGAGCACGAGCCCCGGGCTGGAGACCTCGTTGCTGGCGATCTCCCGCTGGAGGCCGGTGTCGTCGCCGACGAGCTCGAGCTGGAGCGTGTCGCGCAGCAGCTCGAACATCCGGCCGACGGTGAAGGGGCGCTTCATGCGCATCCCTCGCGGCCGCCGTGGTCGGCGCGCGCGCGCATCGGATTCGTGGTCACGGCGTGGTGCGCACGAGCGATGGTCTCCATGGGTGCTCCTCGGCAACGACCTCCATCAGGTGCTCTTCCGTGCGGCGCGCGGCTTCCTCCCAGGTGAAGCGCGAGGCGAAGCATCGCCCACCGGCGCCCAGTCGCGCGACGAGCGCCGGATCGTCCGCCAGGCGCTCCATCGCCGCGGCGAGCGCCGCCACGTCCCCATGCGGGACGAGGAAGCCCGTGTCCCCGTCGCGCACCGACTCGCGCAGCCCCGGAGAGTCGGAGGCGACCACCGGCGTGGCGCACGCCGCCGCCTCGAAGTTCGTGATCCCCCACCCTTCCTTCGGCGAGGTGAACGCGAGCGCCCACGCCTCGCGGAGGAGTGCCAGCTTCTGCCGGTCGTCGATGAACCCAAGAAACCGAACGCGGTCGCGCAGGTCAAGCGACCGCGCGAGCCGCTCCAGCTCGCCGCGATGGTCCCCCGTCCCCGCGATCGCCAGCCGCGCCGCCGGATTCCGGAGCCGCGCGAAGGCGCGGATGATGAGGTCCACCCGCTTGTACCGCTTGAGCCGGCCGAGGTAGACGAACAGCGGCGTGGCGGATCGCGCGGCCGGTTCGGGGGTGTACGTGGCCGCGTCGATCCCAGGGTAGATCACGCGCACGTGATCGCGGGCGATGCCGCGCGCCGCGAGGTCGGACGCCGTGCTCTCGCTGATGGCGTGGAAGGGCGTGTCGCGGTACACGGACGCGAGCGGCCGCTCGAGCGCCCACACCAGCGCGGCCATCGGGAACGGCACCTCCTGGAAGGCGGTGGTGCCGAACAGGTGCGGCACGAGCGCCACCGTGCGCCGGGCGCCCCAGCGCGGCGTGTACAGCGGCACCTTGTTCACATCCTCCACGAGCACGTCGTGCGCCTCGGGGGCGAGCACCCGGCGCCAGTAGCGGTGCGCGTGAAACTGGAAGGTGTACCGCGATCCCACGCGGTGCACGTCGATGCCGTCGAGCCGCGCGCGCGGCGCGCACCCCTCCCAGCCGCTGCAGAGGAGCGACACGTCGTGCCCGGCGGCGGCGAGGCGCCCGAAGATCTCGTGCAGGTGGATCTCCGCGCCGCCGGCCTGCGGATTCTCCCGGTCCTGCCAGTTGACGAGAAGGATCCGCACTAGAGTCGTCCCATGCGGCGCGCGAGGGCGTCGAGGACGCCGTTCACGAATCGCGCGCTCTGTCCACTGCCGAAGCGCTCGGCCAGATGCACCCCTTCCTGGATCACCACGCGCGGCGGCGTGTCCATGCGCAGCAGCTCGGCGGCGGCGAGGCGGAGCACCGATCGCTCCACCGCGCCGAGGCGCTCGAGCCGCCAGTTCGTGGTGACCTCGCGCAGCTCGTCGTCGATCGCGCGCCCCTCGCTGGCGACCACGCGCACGAGCGAGCCCGCGCGCCGACGCTCCTCGGGGGAGATGTGCAGGTCGTCCCACACCTGCGTCGCCACTCGCTCCAACCCCTGTTCGCCACGCACGTCCCAGGCGTACAGCGCCTGGAGCGCGCGCGCCCGGGAGCGGCTCTCAACCTTCATCCGTGACATTGAGCCGGTCGAACAGGTCAGCCATCTCCAGCGCGGCGAGCGCCGCGTCCCACCCCTTGTTGCCGTGCTCTCCCCCCGCGCGCGCCTCGGCCTGCGCCATCGTGTCGCAGGTGAGCAGGCCGAAGCCCAGCGGCACGTCGAACTCCGCGCTCGCGTCGGCGAGCCCGCGCGAGGCCTCCCCCGCCACGTAATCGAAGTGCGGAGTGTCGCCGCGCACCACCGCGCCCACGGCCACGAGCGCGTGGTAGCGCTCGGACGCGAGCAGAAAGCGCGCCGCAACCGGCAGCTCCCATGCTCCCGGCACCCACACCACGTCGATGTCGTCGAACGCCGCGCCGTGGCGCGTGAGCGCATCCACGGCGCCGTCCACCAGCTTGCGCGTGATGTGTTCGTTGAACCGGCTGGCGATCACCGCCACGCGCCGCCCCTGTCCCACCGGCTCCCCCGAGAATTCAGCCATTCAATGCGCCAGCAGATGTCCGAGTTTGGCCACCTTGGTCTCCAGATAGCCGCGATTCTCGCTGTTCTCCGGCGCGTGGATGGGCACGCGCTCCGCCACGCGGAGGCCGTACCCCTCCAGTCCGACGAGCTTCCGCGGGTTGTTCGTCATCGGGCGGATGGAGCGCAGGCCGAGGTCGAGGAGAATCTGCGCCCCGATCCCGTAGTTGCGCAGGTCCGGCTTGAAGCCGAGCCGCTCGTTCGCCTCCACCGTGTCCGCGCCGGCATCCTGGAGCTCGTACGCCTTGAGCTTGTTGAGCAGCCCGATCCCGCGCCCTTCCTGGTCGAGATACACCACCACGCCGCGCCCCTCCTCGGCGATCTGCCGCATCGCGGCGTGGAGCTGCCACCCGCAGTCGCACCGGAGCGAGCCGAACACGTCTCCCGTGAGGCACTTGGAGTGCATGCGCACGAGGACGTCCTCACCGTCGCGCACGTCGCCGTGCACGAGCGCCACGTGCTCGTGCGCGTCCACGTCGTTGTGGTAGCCGACGATGCGCCACTCGCCGAACTCCGTGGGGAGGCGCGCCTCCGCCACGCGGTGCACGAGGCGCTCGGTCTTGAGCCGGTAGGCGACGAGCTGCGCGACGGTGATGAAGGCGAGCCCGTGCTCGGCGGCGAACGCCTCGAGCTCCGGACGGCGGGCCGGCTGGCCGTCGTCGTCGCGCAGGATCTCGCAGATCACCCCGGCCGGATAGAGGCCGGCGAGGCGCGCCAGATCCACCGCCGCCTCGGTGTGCCCCACGCGCTGGAGCACCCCGCCGGCGCGCGAGCGCAGCGGCTGCACGTGCCCGCCCAGCACGAGGTCCCCCGGCACGGTGGTGGGGTCCACCGCCACCTGGATCGTGCGCGCGCGATCCTGCGCGCTGATCCCCGTGGTCACGCCGAACCGCGGCGCGGCGTCGATGCTCTGCGTGTACGCCGTGCGATACGCGTCGACGTTCCCCTCGGCCATCGGCGCGAGCCCGAGCTGGTCGCAGCGCTCCGGGGTCAGCGCGAGGCAGAGCAGTCCGCTCGCCCGCTTGGTCATGAAGTTCACGATCTCCGGCGTCACGAGCTGCGCGGCACAGATGAGATCGCCCTCGTTCTCGCGATCCTCGTCGTCGGCGACGATGATCATCTTCCCCGCCGCGATGTCGGCGATCGCGCGCTCCACCGTCTCGAATGGCATGTCGTCTATCTCGTGGCCGCGGCGAGATACGGCGCGAGGAGGCGCTGCACGTACTTGCCGACGACGTCGGCCTCCACGTGCACGCGCGCTCCGGGCGCCAGCTCGCCCAGCGTGGTGTGTTGCAGGGTGTATTCGATGAGCGAGACCTGCACCGTGTCCGGGGCGGGCAGCGCGTTCACCGTGAGGCTCACGCCGTCGAGCGCGAGCGAGCCGTGCGGCACGAGCAGCGTGGCGAGCGCGTGCGGGAGGCGCACGTCCACGAGGCGCGCATCCTCCACGTCGCAGACGGCGGACACGACGCCCACGCCGTCCACGTGCCCCTGCACGATGTGACCGCCGAAGCGGTCGCCGGCGCGGAGGGCGCGCTCGAGATTCACGCGCATCCCCTCCACCCACGCGCCGATGGTGGTGCGCTCGAGCGTGGTGACCACGGCGGCGGCGGTGAACCAGCCGGCGCCGTGCTCGCGCACGGTCAGGCAGGCACCATCGAGCGCGATGCTTTCCCCGTCGGCCAGATCGTGGTAGCGGCAGCGGACGCGCAGCTCTCGGCCGGCGGGCGTCTCGCTCACGCGCTCGATCGTGCCGACGTCGTCGATCAGTCCAGTGAACACGTCGGTCGAAGAGGTCGGGGTCGGGCCGGTGGCCGGGGAGCGCGACGGAGCACTCAAGTGGCGCGAACGGCGTACACGGTCATCGCGTCATCGCCGAGCGCGCGGCGCTCCAGTACGCGCCACCGCGGCGCTTCGGCCAGGGACACGCCCGGCGCGTACGCGAACGCACCGAGCGCGCCGGCGCCCAACAGCACCGGCCCCTGAAAGATAATCAATCGGTGCACCAGCGCGCCCGAGAGCAGCGCGCCGGCCACGCGCGCCCCGCCCTCCACCAGGAGGGAGCGGATCCCCCCGCGCGCGAGCGCCTCGAGCCCCACCGCCAGCGAGTCGGCCCGCAGCACCCGCACCCCCGCGTCCTCCAGGGCGCGCACGCGCGCCGGATCCGGGCGCTCGGTCACGAGGATCGTCGGCACCTCGCGCGCGGTCCGGACGAGCGTCGCGCCCACCGGGGTGCGCGCGGTCCGATCGAAGACCACGCGCGTGGGCGCCACGCGCGGCGCGGGCGCGTCGCGCACGGTGAGCGACGGGTCGTCCGCCACCACGGTTCCCACGCCGACGCCCACCGCGTCGCTCCCGGCGCGCAGCAGGTGCACCCGGGCGCGCGACCGCGCCCCGGTGATCCAGCGCGAGCGCCCCTCCGCGTCGGCGATCGCGCCGTCCACGGACACGGCCAGCTTGAGGGTGATCCACGGGGTGGAGGCGGCGTGCGCATGGAAGAACGGCGCGTTCAGCTCGCGCGCCGCCTCCTCCTCGACGCCGGTGGTGACGGCGATCCCTGCCGCCCTCAGCCGTTCCACGCCTCCCGTGGCCACCGGGTTGGGGTCGCGCGCGGCGATCACCACCCGGGCGACGCCGGCGGCGATGAGCGCCTCGGTGCACGGCGGGGTCTTGCCGTGGTGCGCGCACGGCTCGAGCGTGACGTACACGGTGGCGCCGCCCGCCAACGCGCCCGCGGCGCGGAGCGCGGCCACCTCCGCGTGCGCCTCCCCCCAGCGGGCGTGGTACCCTTCCCCCACCACGGCACCATCCCGCACGACGACGGCGCCGACCATCGGGTTCGGCGCCGTCCATCCCCACCCGCGGCGGGCGAGGGAGAGCGCCCGCCGCATGAACGCGCGATCGCGCGTCAGCGCCGGGCGCCGGAGCTCCGCGTCGTGCTCAGAAGCCAACGCGCACGCCGACCGATCCGTACCAGCGCGGATCGCTCGCGCCCTTGTCGAAGGTGTTGAACGTGGTCACGTCGCCGCCCGACACGCGCCCCAGCTCGCCCACGATCTTGATGACGGCGAGGTTGAGCGACACGTCGCCGAACACGTTCGTGCGCGTGGGGCTCACGTCGAGCGCGAACGGGCCGCCGGAGGGGGTGTTGCCATCGACGTCGTACGTGAGCGCGGCGCGCGTGTCGTACTTGTCCTGCCCCACCCCAGCCGCGAACCCGAACACCAGCAGGTTCTTGCTCGCCACCAGCCGCCAGGCCGTGGTCTTCGCCTCGAGATCCTGGATGGTGACGGAGCGGGTGGGCGACGCGACGGCCGTCACCGTCGTCTTCGGGAGGTCGCGGCGGATCCAGGTCAGCGACACACCGGGGACGAGCGCCGTCTCCTGGAGGATGCCGAGGCGCGCGCCATAGCCGAACTTGAGTGCGCCGTCCGGCGTGCTCACCTTCACCGAGCCGCTCGACACGTCGGGGAGGTACGCGACGCTGACCAGCGCGTCGATGCCACCCACGTTCGTGATGCCGAGCGGGATCCCCTTGAAGATCCCGATGGAGGCATCCACCACCGGGAGCGCCGCCCACTTGTCGTTGACGGGGATGTCGCTCGACACCGCGGGCCCGATTCCCACGCCGGTCCGCTCGACATCGGGGATCCCGGCGCGCATCGCGTTGGCGCGCACGCCGATCGCGAAGTGCCCGAGCCCACCCATCGCCCCGCCCTGCGCCAGCGTCGCGTTCCCGCCGGCGACCAGCGTCCCGAGCTGGACTCCCATGTAGCGATACAGGTCCACCACCTTCTGACAGGCGTCCCCACCCTCGAGCCCCACGCCCACGACGGCGGGATCGCTGCATCGCGCATCCTGCTGCGCGCGCGCGGGGGACGCGACGGCCACGGCGGCCGCCGCGGCGAGCACACAAACGCGAACCTTCATCGGTTGCGACTCCTAAACGAGTTTGACCTGGCCGGCGCCCGGGGCCACGTGTCCGAGCACCCAGGCGTTCACGCCGGCATCGCGAGCGGCGGTGATCACCGCGTCGGCATCCGCCGGCGCGCAGAGCACCGTCATTCCGACGCCCATGTTGAACGCGCGAAACATTTCGCCGCGCTCAACCGCCCCGGCGCGCTCGAGCGCCAGAAACTCGTTCGGAATCGTCCAGCTCCCCGTGTCCACCACCGCGTCGAGCGTCTCGGGCAGCGCCCGGTTCAGGTTGCCCGGGAGCCCGCCCCCGGTGATGTGGGCCATCGCGTGCACGCGCCCCAGCACCGGGCGCAGCGCCGCCACGTACGACCGGTGCACCTTCAGCAGGACGTCGGCCACGCTCGCGCCCGCGCCGGGGAAGGGATCGTGGGGCCCGAGCCGCATCCGCTCGGCCACGATGCGGCGCGCGAGCGAATACCCGTTGGTGTGCAGCCCGGAGCTCGCGAGCCCCACGATCACGTCCCCCGCGCGCACCCGATCGGCGCCGAGCACGCGGTCCTCCTCCACCCACCCCACGATGAAGCCGGCCAGGTCGTAGTCGGGCGGCGTGTAGACGCCGGGCATCTCCGCCGTCTCGCCGCCGAGGAGCGCGCAGCCGTTCTCGCGACACCCCGCCGCGACACCGCGCACCACCGCCTCCACCACCTCGGGGACGAGCGCGCCGAAGGCGACGTAGTCGAGGAAGAAGAGCGGGAGCGCGCCCTGCACGAGGATGTCGTTCGCGCAGTGGTTCACCAGGTCGTGCCCGACGGTGTCGTGCCGGCCGGCCTCGATGGCCACCTTGATCTTGGTCCCCACGCCGTCGGCGCTGGAGACGAGCAGCGGCGCCTTCGCCTCGGGAGGGAGGCGGAACATCCCGCCGAACCCGCCGAATCGGCCGCGCGCGCCCGCGGTGAGCGTGGACTCCACGAGCGCCTTGATGCGGTGCTTCGCGTCGTCGGCGGCCTCGATGTCCACGCCGGCCGCACGGTAGTCGAGCGGTCCGCTCACGCGACGAGATCCTGGTCGAAGGTGACGAGGCGGTGGAAGTCGCGCACGCGTTGCGCGATCTCTTTCGGGCCGATCTCGAGGAAGCGGGCGATGGAGAAGCGCTCCACGGCGAACGATCCCATGGCCGAGCCGTAGACCACGGCGCGCCGCAGGTTCGGCTCGCTCAGGTCACCGCTCCGCGCCAGGTAGCCCATGAATCCCCCGGCGAACGCATCCCCCGCCCCGGTGGGATCGAACACCTCCTCCAGCGGATACGCCGGCGCGTAGAACACGCTCTGCGGCGTGAACATGAACGCCCCGTGCTCCCCCTTCTTGATGACCACGTGCCGCGGTCCGTGCGACATGATCCAACGCGCGGCCTTCACCAGGTTCACCTCCTCGGTGAGCTGGCGCGCCTCGGCGTCGTTCAGCGTGAGGAGGTCCACCTGCTGGAGGAGCTTCAGGAGGTCGGCGCGGCGGCTCTCGATCCAGAAGTTCATCGTGTCGCAGGCCACCAGCTTCGGGCGCTCCACCTGCTCGAGCACATCGAGCTGCAGGCGCGGATCGATGTTCCCGAGGAACACGAACGGGGCGCGCCGGAACTGCTCGGGGATCTTCGGCCGGAAGTGCGAGAAGACGCCGAGGCGCGTCTCCAGCGTCTCGGCGGAGTTGAGGTCGTGGCGGTAGCGGCCACGCCACCGGAACGACTCGCCCTCGGCGCGCTCGAGGCCGGCCAGGTCCACGCCGCGCTTCGCGAGTGGCGCCAGGTCGTCCACCGGGTAGTCGCTGCCGACCACGCCCACGAGCTGCACGGGGGTGAGCAGGCTCGCGGAGGCGGAGAAGAAGGTGGCCGAGCCGCCGAGCACGTTCTCGGCGCGGCCGAACGGCGTTTCCACGGAGTCGAGCGCGACGGAGCCGACGACGAGGACGTTCATCCAGGGATGGGGAAAGAGGAGAGCGCGCGGCCGTGCGGGCGCCGCGGTCCGGAGCGGCGGATCACATCCGCTCCGGGGCCGTGATGCCGAGCACGGAGAGCCCGTTGCGCAGCACGATCTGCGTCGCGCGGGCGAGCACGAGGCGGGCCGCGGTGATCGCCTCGGGCTCGTTGAGCACGTGGTGCTTGTGGTACCAGAGGTGCGCGAGGCGCGCCGTGTCGAGCAGGTAGCTGGCCACGCGGTGCGGCTCGAGCGCCGCCGCCGCGGCGGCGATGAGCGCGGGGAAATCCAGGAGCGCCTTGATCAGCTCCTGCTCCTCCTGCTGCGACAGCAGCGCGAAGTCCACGCCATCGCCGGTGACGGTGGCGGGGTCGATCCCGCCCACGCGGAAGATCCCCGACATGCGCGCGTGCGCCATCTGGATGTAGTAGACCGGGTTCTCCTCCGACTGCGAGCGCGCGAGGTCGATGTCGAACACCAGCGGCGAGTCGGCCTTCCGCATCAGGAAGAAGTAGCGCATGGCATCGCGCCCCACCTCGTCCACCAGCTCGCGCACGGTGAGGATCGTGCCGCTCCGCTTGGAGAACTTCACCTCCTCCCCGCCGCGCATGAGCGTCACCATCTGGTGCAGCACGTACTCGGGGTAGCCCTCGGGGATCCCCATGTCGAGCGCCTGGAGCCCCGCGCGCACGCGCGTGACGGTGCTGTGATGATCGGCGCCCTGCACGTTGACCGCGCGATGGAAGCCGCGCGCCCACTTCGTGACGTGGTACGCGACGTCGGGGACGAAGTAGGTGTACGTGCCATCGCGCTTCCGCATCACGCGGTCCTTGTCGTCGCCGAAGTCGGTGGTGCGGAGCCAGAGCGCGTCGTCGTGCTCGTAGGTGTGCCCCGCGGCCACCAGCGCGCGCACGGTCCCGTCCACCTTGCCGTCGGTGTAGAGCGACGACTCGAGGAAGTACGTGTCGAAGCTGACGCCGAACGCCTGGAGGTCGAGGTCCTGCTCCTGGCGCAGCATGGCGACGGCGAAGCGGGTGATCGCGTCGAGGTCGGCGCCCTTGCGGTCGTGCGGATGCTCCTGCGCGTAGCGCAGCGCGATCTCGGCGATGTACTCGCCGTGGTAACCCCCTTCAGGGATGGGGACATCGCGCCCATCGAGCTGCCCGATGCGCGCCTGGACGCTGCGGCCGAGGTTGGTGATCTGGACGCCGGCGTCGTTGTAGTAATACTCGCGCGACACGCGCCAGCCGGTCCACTCGAGCAGCGCGGCGATGGCGTCGCCGATCGCCGCCTGACGACCGTGCCCCACGTGCAGCGGCCCGGTGGGATTGGCGGACACGAACTCCACGTTCGCCGGCCTCCCGGCGCCAGCGGTGGCCGCGCCGTAGCGCTCCCCGCGCGCGACGACGTCACGCAGTCCGCTGGCGTTGGCGCCGGCGGCGATGTGGAAGTTGATGAACCCCGGCCCCGCGATGTCGACCGTCTCCACGCCTGCGGCGGCGAGGTCAAGGCGAGCCACGAGGTCGCGCGCGATCTCCGCCGGCTTGCGGCGCAGCGGCCGCGCGAGCGTCATGGCGAGGTTCGTGGCCCACTCGCCGTGCGCGGGATCGCGCGGGCGCTCGAGGATGGGATCGATCGGCTCGGGCGCGCCGAGGCCACGCGCGGCTTCGACGAGGCCCGCACGGATGAGCTCGCGCGCCGTCATTCCGACGAGCCGCTCGGCTTGGACGGCGTGGTGGATCCGCCGGAGCCGGACGAGCCGGCGCCCGTGGATGTCGCTGCGCCGTCGCCGCCTCCCTTCCCCTCCGTCTTGGCCGGAGCGCTCTGCGCCTTCTTGCCGTCCTTGCCGTAGTCGGTGATGTAGAATCCGGAGCCCTTGAACACCAGTCCGGCGCCGCCGGAGATCTTCCGGATGGCCGGCTCCCCGCACACCGGACACGGCAACTCGGCCACGGAGTCGCTGATCTTGCGAAAGAATTTGTCGAACGTGTGCCCTTCCGGGCAGACGAACTCGTAAGTCGGCATAGACAGAGAACTTAGGATTTTCCTCGAATTGATGAATGTACCGCGACGCCCGGCACCGATCAAGCGCGCCGCCGCGCGCGCGGCGCACATCGTGCGGACCGCACGGGCGTCGGCACATCCCCCTCACGCGGCACGGAGCAGCAACGCGCATCATGCCGGGACACGATCTGATCGTCGTCGGTGCGTCGGCCGGGGGCGTCGATGCGCTCAAGGCGCTCGTCGAGGGGCTACCGGGCGACCTTCGCGCCGCGGTGGCGATCGTGCTGCACATCCCCCCGGAGAGCCCGAGCGTGCTGCCGCGCGTGCTCGGCCGGCACAGCGCCATGGCGGTCCGGCACGCGAGCGAGGGCGAGCCGATCGAGTACGGCACCATCTACGTGGCGCCGCCGGATCATCATCTGCTCGTGTACGAGAACCGGCTCCGGCTCGGGAGCGGGCCGCGGGAGAACGGATTCCGGCCGGCCATCGATCCGCTGTTCCGCAGCGCCGCGTTGGCCTACGGCCCTCGCGCGATCGGCGTGGTGCTCTCCGGAACGCTCGATGACGGCACGGCCGGGCTCGCGACGATCAAGGACGCCGGTGGCCTCACCGTCGCCCAGGATCCGGAGGACGCGCTCTACCCCTCCATGCCCGAGAGCGCGATCGAGCACGTGGGTGTGGATCACGTGGCGCCGGCGGCCGACGTAGCGTCACTCCTGACGCGCCTCGTGGCGGTACCGGTGTCCCCCGGCGTGGAGGGCGAGATGCCGGACGATGCGAAGATCGAGGTGGACGTGGCGTGGCTGGCTCCGCAGGCCATCGAGCGCCGGCCGCGCCCGGGAACGCCGAGCGGATTCGGCTGCCCGGAGTGCGGCGGCTCGCTCTTCCTGCTCGACGATCATGACGTGATGCACTTCCGCTGCCGGGTGGGGCACGCCTGGTCGATCGAGTCGCTGCTCGCCGCCCAGGGCTCGGCGCTCGAGGTGGCGCTGTGGACCGCCCTCCGCGCGCTCGAGGAGCAGACGACGCTGGCCGATCACATCGCCGACCGCCTGCGGAAGCGTGGGAGCACGACGTCGGCGCAGCGCTTCGAGGAGCGGGCCGCGGACACGAGAACGCACGCCCGCGTGATCCGCGCGGCGCTGGAGCAGCGGCGGAGCGCTGCGCGGCGGGACAGCTCGGCCCCGCGCGTGCTGCGCGCGCCGGCGGTGCGGTCGGAGGACGTGGGCGAGAGCGCCTGATCGCTCTTGCCCGCCGGTCGCCTCGCACACCAGTATAGGAGCAACTTCTCTGGCGGCGCCGCGCTTTCACGCGACGGTCGCCTTCCGTCCGCGTCCCCGCGCCTGCGAACATGCCCAACGCCGAGTCCGGTCAGGACTTCGAAGCGCTCCTCGAGTTTCTCAAGCGCAACCGCGGCTTCGATTTCACGGGCTACAAGCGCTCCACGCTGCGCCGCCGGATCGCGAAGCGGATGCAGGCCGTGGGCATGGAATCGTACGCGTCGTACATGGACTTTCTCGAGGTGCACCCCGAGGAGTTCGCGGCGCTGTTCGACACCGTGCTCATCAACGTCACCGGCTTCTTCCGCGACCCGGATACCTGGGAGCTGCTCCGCCGGGAGGTGATCCCGAGCCTGATCGCCGCGAAGCCGGCGGACCAGTCGATCCGCGTCTGGAGCGCGGGGTGCGCCAGCGGGGAGGAAGCGTACTCGCTCGCGATCCTGTTCGCGGAAGCGCTCGGGGAGGACGCGTTTCACGAGCGCGTGAAGATCTACGCCACGGATGCCGACGAGAGCGCGCTCGCGCACGCACGGCTGGGCACGTACACCGCGCGGCAGGTGGAAGCGGTGCCGGCGGATCTGCTCGAGCGCTACTTCGAGTCGATGGGGGCGCACTTCCAGGTGCGCAAGGATGTCCGACGTCAGGTCATCTTCGGCCGGCACGACCTCATCCAGGACGCGCCGATCTCGCGCGTCGACATGCTGGTGTGCCGGAACACCCTCATGTACTTCAACAGCGAGACGCAGGCGCGGATCCTGGCGCGCTTCCACTTCGCGCTCAACGAGGGCGGCATCCTGTTCCTCGGCCGCGCGGAGACGCTGCTCACGCGGAACAATCACTTCCGGCCCGTGGACCTGAAGCGGCGCATCTCCGCCAAGATCGCGCTTCCCACCCTGCGCGACCAGCTCCTGCTCATGTCGCAGGCGGGAGCGGACGAGACGATGGCGCAGCTCGACAACCACCGCCGGGCGCGCGATGCGGCACTCGATGCCTCGCCCGTGGCGCTACTGGTGGTCGACTCCGAGGGCGCCCTGGTGTTCGCGAGCGAGCGCGCGCGCACGCTGTTCGGCATCTCCACCGGGGACATCGGCCGGCCGCTGCAGGATCTCACGGTCTCGTACAAGCCGGTGGAGCTGCGCTCCCGCATCGAGGAGACGATGGCCGACCGTCGTCCCACGACGCTCAAGGAAGTGGAATGGCCGCACGGCGTGGGCGAGGTGCACTGGTTCGACATCCAGTTCGCGCCACTCGTGGATGTGACCGCTCGACTGCTCGGCACCTCCGTGACGTTCACCGACGTCACGGGATCCAAGCGACTGCGGCGGGAGCTGGAGCACGCGAACCAGGAGCTGGAGAGCGCCTACGAGGAGCTCCAGGCCACCAACGAGGAGCTCGAGACCACCAACGAAGAGCTGCAGAGCACCGTCGAGGAGTTGGAGACGACGAACGAGGAGCTGCAGTCGAGCAACGAGGAGCTGGAGACGATGAACGAGGAGCTCCACTCCACGAACGAGGAGCTGCAGACGATCAACGACGAGGTGCGCCAGCGCAGCGAGGAGCTGAATCAGACGAACTCGCTGCTCGAGGCGATCCTCCGCAGCTTCCGGGGCGGCGTGGTGGTGGTGGACCGCGAGCTGCACGTGCTCCTCTGGAACGACATGGCCGAGGAGCTGTGGGGGCTGCGCCGCGCCGAGGTGGTGGGGAAGAATTTCCTCAACCTGGACATCGGGCTTCCGCTCGAGCAGTTGCGCGCGCCGCTGCGCGCGGCGCTCGGGGACGCAGCGGCGCGCGGGGAGACGACGATCGCGGCGGTGAATCGGCGCGGCCGGTCGATCCAGGTGCTCGTGTCGACCACGCCGCTCGTGAGCGCCGATGGCGGGGGCGAGGGCGTGATCCTCACGATGGAAGACTCCGGCGCCACGACATCGGGGCGGGAGCCGGCGCCGCGCTGAGCCGGCGCGCGCGTCACTCCTGCGCGTGCACGCCCTCGTCGCCGCCGTTCTGCTCGGCGCGCGGGAGCGTGATCGTGAAGCGACTTCCCTCCCCCTGCACGCTCCGCACGCTCACGTCGCCGCCGAGCAGCCGGATGAGCCGGCGCACGAGGCTGAGCCCGAGCCCCGTCCCGCCGAACAGTCGCGTGGACGACTGCTGCACCTGCCAGAAGGGCTCGAAGATGCGCTCGAGATGCTCGGCGGGGATGCCGATGCCGGTGTCCCACACCTCGATGTAGGCGCGGCTGTCGTCCGCCGACAGCGTCACCCCCACCGAGCCGGCGGCGGTGAACTTCACCGCGTTGGCGAGCAGGTTCACGATCGCCTGTCGCACCTTCGCGAGATCGGTGGTCACGAACACCGGCGTCTCGGGCTGCGACACCTCGAACGACAGCCCCTTCGCCGCGGTCTGCGGCCCGAAGACGGTCACCGCCTGCTCCACCAGCGCGGCGGCGTCCACCGTTTCCATGGTCACCGCCTCGCGCCCCGCCTCCACGCGCGCGAAGGTGAGAATCTGCTCCACGATGCCGAGCAGGTGGTCGCTGCTCGCGCGGATGCGCCGGAGCTGCTCGCGCTGGAGCGGCGTGACGGGACCGACGATCCCCTCCGAGAGCAGCTCGCCGTAGCCCATGATCGCGGTGAGCGGCGTGCGCAGCTCGTGCGACATCGCGGCAAGGAAGTCGCTCTTCACCCGGTTCGCCTGCTCGGCCTCGCGGTACAACCGCGCGTTGTCGGCGAGGAGCGCGGCCCGAGCGGCCAGCTCGGAGGCGAGGGAGAGATCGGCGGGGCAGTGCCGCCGGCCGGAGTCCGCCATGAGGAAGGTGAGCACGCCGAGCACGTGATCGCGGGCGGTGAGCGGCACGGCGAGCAGCGACCGCGGCCACATGGGACGCGCTGGTCCTCCCGGCTCATCCCCCAGCACCGCCCGGAGGTCGGTGATCGTCGGCGACACGCGGAGCACCGGCGTGCCGTCACACAATACGTGGCCGATGGGATCCGTGGGGTCGTTCGGCATCGGCACGCGCTCGCGGATCCGGAGCGCGAGGTGGCGTTCGTCGCGGAGCACGGCGACGGCCAGACGGCGCACGTGCTCCGCGTCGTCGAGCACGTCCACGATGCACCAGTCACCCAGGATGGGGAGGGCGAAGGTGGCGAGGCTGGCGAGGGTGCGCTCGTAGTCGAACGACCTGGCGAGGAGCCCGCTCACGGCGGCGAGGAACGCCGTGCGCCTGCCGCGTGTGTTGCGCGGCTCGGGATCGAGCTCCGGGGGCGACTCGCCGATCAGGTCATCCTCGGCGCCGGGGCGGACGAGCCAGTGCACCTCGAGGGACGTGCTGCTGGGGTGTCGCGTGATCGCCGGGGCGAGGAGCACGGGGCGTCCCTCGTCGGGCGATGCGTGGAGGCGCACGGCGAGCGATCCATCCTCCACCGCGCGCGCGAGGCGCACGCGCAGGCGGTCACGATCCTCCGGGGAGAGAAACGAGGTCAGCGAGCGGCCGATCACGCGGGCGCGCGGCCGCCCGAGCAGCGCGAGGAGCGCGTCGTCGGCATCGAGGATCGTGCCGAGCGCATCCGTGCACAGGTAGGCGTCGCCGGCTCCGGCGCGGACCGGAGGGTCGTGCGGACGCTCGGGCAGCCTCGCCTCCACGGCCCTGTCCCGTCTCGAGCGCCCGCGATCGAACTCCTCGTGCCCAGTCGTGAGGTCGGACATGCATCGCCTTCCACGATCGCGGGATCGTCATGTTAACGCCGCCACGCGCCGGGGACCAGTATGGCTCCCGCGAGTACGCGGTGGAGGCGGCTCGTGCAGCGATCGTGTGCGATCGCCGGAGGAGCGGTCACGCGCGCGGGTGGTACTCTCCCCACGCCGCGGCCAGCGTGCGCGAGATCTCACCCACGGTCGCGCGCGCGCGCACGGCGTCGATGATGCGCGGCATGAGCTCGGCACGTCGCGGCGCGGCGGGCCGCGCCGCGGGGGCATCGGCGGCTGGCGCGTAGGTGGCCGCGGCCTCGCCGAGCGCGGCGAGCGTCCGCTCCACTGCCGCGCCATCGCGCGCGGCGCGCGCGGCGCGCACGCGTTCCACCTGCTCCCGCTCGAGACGCGAGTAGTCCGGCCCGGGGACGATGGGCGGTTCCTCCGCATCGGCGAAGCGGTTCACGCCGACCACCACCGTCTCCCCGCGCTCGACGCGGAGCTGATGCTCGTAGGCACTGCGCGCGATCTCCTCCTGGAAGAACCCGCGCGCGATCGCGCGCTCGGCGCCCCCGAGCGCGTCCACGCGCGCGAGCAGCTCGGTGGCGCGCCGCTCGAGCTCGTCGGTCAGATGCTCCACGTAGTAGCTCCCGGCGAGCGGATCCACGGTGCTCGTGACCCCGGACTCGTACGCCACCACCTGCTGCGTGCGCAGCGCGAGCGTCGCCGCCTCGGCGGTCGGGAGCGCGAGCGCCTCGTCGTAGCCGTTCGTGTGCAGCGACTGCGTGCCGCCGAGCACGGCGGCGAGCGTCTGCACCGTCACGCGCACCACGTTGTTCAGCGGCTGCTGCGCCATGAGGGTGACGCCCCCCGTCTGCGTGTGGAAGCGGAGCCGCGCGCTCGCATCGGCGGCGCCGAAGCGCTCGCGCATGAGGCGCGCGTACATGCGGCGCGCGGCGCGGAACTTCGCCGCCTCCTCGAAGAGGTCGTTGTGCGCGGCGAAGA